>DATCYX010000087.1:0-5995 GCA_036526235.1 Anaerolineales bacterium
CACCACCGTGGAGGTGAGTTCGGGATACTTTCGCAACAACGCCATGGAGACCACCCCTGAATTACCACCCAAGTCCATCATGCGTTCGACACCCGTTAGATCCAGCAGGTCTGCGACCAGGTTTGCCAGGTTTTGGTGGACTTCGAAGAGCATAATCGTGAATTCACGCGCCCTTTCAAGGCTGGCTCTCATTCTATCGACATAGTTTTTCGGCTCTTCCAATCCCTGTCCGGTCCACAGTGAGCCAGGCTCGCTGATGAGTTGGGGCAGGCCATGCACGCAGGCATCCTTTTCCTGTTCATCGATCACCAGATGCTGCCAGCTCTCCCGACTATAGGTATCCAGAATTGCGGTGCGCACCACAGAGGATGGCACGTATCCCTGTGGAATGGATTCAAGAACCCCGAACGATTGCAGGTACTGCAGCCAGTAATAGCCGCGTTTGCCAGGTATATTCAAGGCTTGTGACACTTGCTCAGCGGTCATGGGTCTCTCTGCAAGCATCCACAGGAGTCCTGTTTTGATGGCTGCTCCCAGCGCCGCCTTTGCAGTAGAGGCATGGAGCAAGCTATTTACATCTTCTTTTGTAGTCAGTGTTTTCATTTTTTTACACCTTGAGGATATTGAAGGAGTCAACGAGACTTACATTCAGAGCCTGCCTGATTGGCGTCGCCGCCTTACCCCACCCAAGCGAGTGGCGCACATGTTTGGCAGAGTCAAACTGGCTGGCTTTCAGAGCACTGTTAAAGTCCTTTACCTCAAGGAAAGGCCCAAAATTTAGATAATCTGCACCCTTGGGGATGACCATGCTCCCGTCAGGGAAAACCATGACGTACAGCTTGTCTAGTATGTCATGATCCAGAAAGTTGATGCGGATGTTTTTGCCCTTGCCAATTTGATGCGCCAGCGCTGCAAACTCCTCGTCGGTCACAACCAGTCTTTCCCAATTGACCGAAAACATCGCACGCGGGAATGCCTGAAAGACGTTATAGAAAACCCTCGCCTGCGTGGTAAGAGAATACCCTTCGACCAGCTGGGCTATAGCTGGAATGTCGCTCAAATTGTGGCGTGTGACTGGTGTGCATACCTTGACATCAATGCCAGGATACGATCGAAGCCACTCGAGTGATCGCATGACAGCCGAGTAATGCCCGCGATGCTTGGTTTTGGCGTTAATTTCTTCGGTGGAGCCATCCAATGGGAGAGAGATTAAATCAAGGTTTGGAGCAAGACCTTGCAGAACTTCAGGCGTTACAAGGTCTCCTGTGGTAGAGAGCGCCGTCTCAAGGCCCATGTCTTTGGCATATCTGATCAAGTCCAATACGTCAGGATGTTGAAGAGGGTCGCCGCCTGTGAATACAATCCGCCGCACGCCTAAATGCTTGATACGGACAATGATGCTTTGGGCATTTTCCTTAGCCACAGAGTTTCTGAAGCGCCGCGGTCCCCAGCAGTAGGGGCATGCCTGGCTGCATCTACTGGTGAGATGAAAATCAACGGTTGAAACGCCCTGCAGTTTGTTGGCCTCAATGTTTATAAGATCGCCGCCTGCGAGAAATGGACTTGTGGATTTCTGATAATCGACATAAACTTTTTGAGACATGGGAAACCTCTTGTGTGGCTTTTCCGTTTGATAATATCTCGGATTGACCGTGAAGAAACGTGGTTACTATTCCAGAGGAGGGAGTTATTTATGTCAAGGCTATTCTCAGATCGGCCAGGCATCCACATTTGCCTGACCGATCTAGTAGGCCGTGGGATGCGTGCGCTTGCTAAAACACCCAGTAACGAGCTGTAGCCATGAGCCCCAGGGACAAAGCAACCAGCACAAAATCCGCCAGGCTTAGGGCTGACATTTCTTTGTCAAGCTTGTGAAGTTCGGCAGCTTGTTCGGGGGTGGGCGGGCCTCCCGCGGCCTGGATCTCGTCACCGATTTTAGACAGTCTGATCGCGCGGGGGTTTATTCCAAACATGCCGACAAAATAGACCACAATGCCAACTATCGAGCCAAGGGAGAACCCAAGACCAGGACCTGTTTTCATATAGCCAATCAATTGACCACCTGTTAACTGCCAAATTAGCAACGCACCAGACAACACGGTCAACGTGCTGGAGACAACCATGAAAATGCTGAAGCGACGCTTGGTGACCATGTACTGGACAAACTGCATCCCTGTTGGCGCTAGCGCTTTAGCCGTGGGCTCCACGAACAAGAAGAATATGAACCCGCCGCCCGCCCAACATACGCTGGCTACGACATGGAAAAAACGAAGAACGATCAGATACGGGACTAACATGTTGGCCTCCAATTTGATTTGCTAGTGGATTAAGTATGTTGACCTTATTAAACAACCAGTTTTGGGTTGATTGGGGATAGCCAATACCCCAAGCACTACCCCAAAATGTGCTACAATTTTTATCTAAAATGGAAGATCAAAATTCACCCGTCATTTTCAGTGAATGGCTCAAGCGTCGTCGAAAAGCACTCGACATGACCCAGGACGAGTTAGCAAAACGTGCTGGTTGCTCAGTTGGGGCTCTTCGAAAAATTGAATCGGGCGACCGAAGACCTTCCAAACAACTCGCGGATTTACTGGCCAAAGCGCTTGAAATCTCAGAGGAAGACCTGCAGACTTTCATACGCGTGGCGCGCGGAGAGTTAAACCTCGAGCGGCTGCGCCCCCCTGCACTTGAATCCCTGGCACCTTTGCCTGATATTTCTAGCCTTCGACAAACTCAACCCAGCGCGTCTCTCGATGCGAGTACCGCCCCCCCTTCACATCGCATTCCATTACAAGCCACGCCTTTAATTGGCCGTGATAACGAATTAGCCGCGCTGGAAAGGCTCTTCAATGACCCACAATGTCGTCTGCTCACGCTGACAGGCATTGGCGGCATTGGTAAAACTCGGCTTGCGATTGAATTTGCGACGCAAAAGCTTTCAGTATTCCCTGGGGGTGTTTTCTATATTCCGCTTACCCCTGTGAATTCCCCCGAGAAAATTGTCCCCGCAATAGCAGATGTGCTGAATATCGAATTTTTCGGACCCAGCGACCTAATAGAACAATTTTTCTATTACATATCAAGCCACATCAACCAAGCAGTGCTTTTTGTCTTGGATAATTTGGAACATCTGCTCGTCCACGAACCTACACAAGATGACAAACCTGGTGTGGTTGAATTGGTTTCAGAGATACTTCAGCGATTGCCAAATGTCAAAATCCTGGGAACGTCTCGCGAGCGCTTGAATATCCTTGGAGAGTGGGTATATGAACTCCATGGACTCTCGGTACCCCAAACCAATTTTACGGGAAACTTGGAAGCGTACGACTCTGTCGCGCTATTTGTGAAAAGCGCTCAGCGGATAAGAACAGAATTTCAAGTATCCGCAGAAGACCAATTATCTCTGGTTCGAATTTGTCAATTGGTGGAAGGAGCTCCCCTAGCTATTGAACTGGCGGCGGCATGGGTGGGCATACTTTCCTGTCAAGAGATCGCGCAAGAGATTAAATCCAATATGGATTTCCTGACCACCTCCATGCGCGATATTCCCGAGCGCCACCGCTCAATCAGAGCCACCTTTGACCATTCATGGAAATTATTGTCAGATGAAGAACGTTGGGCTCTTTGCCAGCTATCAGTTTTTCATGGAGGCTTCGATCGTTATGCGGCAAACCAGATTGCAGGAGCATCGCTGCCCCTTCTGGCTTCCCTGAGCGACAAATCGCTCGTGCGGCGCACCGCGAGTGGACGTTACGATCTGCATGAGGTAATCCGCCAATATTCCTTGTCCCATCTAAATGAGCATCCGAGCAAGCTTGAAACTTACCAGCGGCATTGCGAATATTACCTGAAATTGTTACAGGAGCATGAAACCTCGTTAAAGGACGCCTCTCAGCAAGAAGTCATTCGACAATTGACCGATGAGATAGACAACATCCGCGCTGCTTGGGCATGGGCAATTCAATACAAAAAATACGCCGAGCTCGATCAGGCTGGGCGGGGCTTCGGCTGGTACTACGAAATCACAGGCTTATATCGTGAGGGGATCGAACAGCTTGGTTCGCTCGTGCAGGCATTGGAGGCTGAGCCACAAGGTGATAAATGGCACAGGGTTTTGGGGCTCATGCTTGTCCACCAGGCATTGCTACATTTCCGAGTCGGCGAATTCAGTCGTGCCCGAAATCTTTATGCACAAAGCATCAGAATCCTTCGCCCAATTGGCGACCAGATTTTGTTGGCCGATGGGCTGATTTATTTTGGTATCCTCCTTCATCTAATGGGTGAATATGAACAAGCGAGATCATCGGTAGAGGAAGGATTATTTTATGCCAAGGAAAGCAATGCACGCTGGTATGAAGCATACGCTATCTACAATCTTGGCTACATCGATAGCCTGATGGGACGTTATGAAGAGGGGTATGAGCAAATGTTGGTTGGCCTGGGCATATGGCGGTCACTCGGCGACCCGCATTACATCGCCCTGGGGCTAAACTTCCTTGTTCCGACCCTAAATAAATTAGGCCGCTATGAAGAAGCCAAAACCTTCATGCGGGAAAGCATCGCACTTTGCGAGCAATCAAAAAATCTTTGGGGTTTGGGCACTGCATATCGCTACTTTGGATTGGCGTGTCTCGCAGGAGGTCAATTCACGGAGGCGCAAACTCATATTCGCAAAAGCCTGGAGATTTACGGTGAGTTCGTCGTGGGCTATGACATTGCCCGCTCTCTCGCCTATCTGGGGGATGTCGCCGTGATGCTTGGAGATTTAACCACGGCCAAAAAAGATTATCTGGAAGCCCTACGCATATCTATAGAAGAAAAAGTGATTCCAATCGCATTGGATGCATTATTGGGTTTGGGCGACCTGCAAGCTCAACTTGGCAAAACCGAAGATGCCCTCGTACTTTGCTACCATATCCTGAATCACCCCGCTAGCGAAGATGACACAAAAAGCCGCGTGGAAAAACTACGCGCAGCCTTGGAGCCCAAATTGAACTCCAAACAAGTCATGGCGGCGCGCACTTTGGCAACCGAGAAAACGTTTGACGTCATCGTGAAAGAAGCCTTGGAAACGGCATAAGGATATTGCAGGCATAAAGCCTTGCGTTGTGCCAGGTAGTATGCTCAACTCAATTTCCTTCGCTTCGCACTGCCAGCCCATTGGCTGGGGATTTCTTTCTCACTAATTCGTGATAGGCAGTATCTGTCCGGGACCTGAAATCCGCTTGCTTACGGCGGGATTTCCGATGTATTCTAAGCTACCCACGCCGCGCAGCGTAGCATCCAGCGCCTGGCTGACCTGGATCCTGGCTAAACCTGTACCTGTCATGCGCACGCGGGCGCGCTGGCTGTCCAACGAAGGGGCAATGTAGCTGCCTACACCGTTCAGCACAACAGTTTGCTCCTCCACCTTTCCTGAGATGCGCATGATCCCGCAGCCGGAGTGGTGCACTTCCAAGGTTTCAGCCACAAGCCAGTCAAGCTTGAAATCTCCAGTCCCGCTCAATTTTATGTGAAGGTGCGGAGTCTCTATTCTGGATGCATGTATGCTGTAGGCACACTGCACTTCCAGGTGGCTGAGCTCGCGCACCTTCAACCGGTAGACGATGTGCGGCCTGTTCAGGCAGGTCGCAAGAGCATCTTCTAATTCTTGCAACCAGCCGCCCCGCAAGCGCACGGTGAGCTTTCTATCTTTCACCTCGCTGCGCAACCTACCCAGGTAATCTGGGGGTGCTTCGATGGTTAGCCCTTCCTGCTCACCCTGAGATATGATGAGTTGCGCGCTGTAAGCCAGACCTTGGATCAATACCTGGTCAAAATCGCTGATTTGCCGGGTCTCTGTTTCTGTGTACGTTTTTTTCATGATAGGTATCGATGTTAGAAACAGCAATTTATAGTAATTCCAATTGTTTGCACCGGGCGTACTGGCTATCAACCCCGGCGGGTAGCTACCATATAATTTATAACCAGCCCTACCAGACACCAACCAGCC
>DATCYX010000088.1:0-6168 GCA_036526235.1 Anaerolineales bacterium
CTAGCTTGGGGTTCTGCATCCTTTTTTACTGTCATCCCGCTATTTGTCAGCACAATGACAGATTCGGCGACACTGATCGGCTTGATCCCTGCTATACACGCCGTGGGATGGCAATTACCCCAATTGCTAACTGCCAATCGAGTATCTCAGGCTACACGCATTAAGCCATTTTTGATGTGGTTGACGCTCCAGGAGAGGTTACCCTACCTGGGATTGGCTATCATAGCCTTGTTTGTGCCATCGCTTGGTAAACAATCTGCCTTAGCGCTCACTTTTTTCGTTCTGATTTGGCAAGGTCTGGGTTCCGGATTGGCTGCCAATCCTTGGCAAAGCCTAATCGCTAAAATCATCCCATCCGACATCCGTGGCACCTTCATCGGGGGACAGGCTGCTGCTGCCAATATACTGGCAAGTTTAGGTGCTATCGTGGCAGGCTTCATACTCGAGAAGTATGTTCAACCCTTCGATTTTTTCTACTGCTTCGTGCTAGCCAGTGTAGCCTTGACCATCTCCGGCATATTTTTGGCCCTGACGCGTGAGACAGAAAAACAAGTAATTTCTAGAGCCAGTAAAAGTACCGCATTTCTCAAAGATCTCCAGACGATACTACGCAGAGAACCAAAATTCCGTCAATTTCTGGTCATCCGTTCACTGCTCTCATTTGCCACCCTGGCATTTGCTTTTTATGCTGTCTATGCAGTGCGCACATTTGGCATTAGTGAAGCCCGTATCGGTGTAATCACCGGGGTCATGATGGCAACACAGATTGCAGCCAACCCTATAATGGGTTGGTTGGGAGATCGCTGGGGTCATCGAGTCGTCATGGAAGGTGGAGTAATCGCCTGCATTGCTAGTGCGTTCATTGCCTGGTTTGCCCCTCACCCGAACTGGTTTTTTCTCGTTTTCATACTCGCTGGAATAGGCAATGTAGCAGTGTGGACAATTGGGATGACCATGTCCTTGGAATTTGGCACTGATGAAGAACGCCCCTCGTTCATTGGCCTTACAAATACCCTGGTAGCTCCCAGCACTATCCTGGCACCCTTTCTGGGCGGTTGGCTAGCCGATACCAAAGGATATCCTGCTACCTTCAGTCTCAACATTGTGTGTGGCGGCATCGTTTTGATTCTCCTGCTGTTAATGAAAGAGCGCCAACCCTCACCAGCGCTTTCAAAGCTCTAAGTTTCACTTGTGAAAGGCGAATATTTATTAAATTATGCTAAACTTGGTTCAGCTGTTCAATTCAATTATTACTGCAACATACATATATTTATCTTTTTCAATTGAACAGTCATTGTTATAGGTTGAATAGATCCTAAGAGGAGGTGATTATTGTCGATTATTTCAACAAGATTCATCGCTGTCCGCAACACAAAGGTGCCCGGATTAACCGGGCACCTGGCTTATTCCACACAATTTATGTGCCATTTTCTTGACTCGCAATCTAGTCTTTGTTATAGTCAAAACATCTAACCTCCCAGCTCAAAGGATCCCATGAAGAACTTATCAACCTGCACTTGCCGAATTAACCTTCAGGTTGCACATGCTGAGGGAGCGGTGTCACACTTGGGATAGTATTCTCAATTATTCTTTTTCATTTGAGCTGGAAAAACAGCAATCGAGGCATATACTCACATATTTCATAATCCATGGAGGTGAACATTATGGCCAAAAACTATCTCGAGAGCCTTCTCGGCGAACATGAGAAGATTGTCCTGGTTTCCCGGCAGCACTGGTTTACTTTAGCCCGGGCTATCTTTGTGGAAGTCGTCCTCATACTAATAATCTTTACTGCGACAATTGCCGCTGCAATATCTTTTTCCCCTTTTGCAGTCCTAATCTCGGCAATTGGTTTCGTGCTCTTGTTGATACCAATTGCAACCATGACTTTGGATATCCTCAACTGGGCAAACCGCCAGTTTATTATTACCAATCGCCGAGTAATTCAGATTTCCGGCATCTTCAATAAAAACGTGATCGACTCAAACTTAGAGAAGGTTAACGATGTCAAAATGGAGCAATCCGCGATTGGTCGGTTATTTGGTTACGGAGATATCGAGATCCTCACAGCCAGTGAATTAGGTGTCAATCTGTTCAAGCGGATAGACGAACCAATCCATTTCAAGACTGCCATGCTAAATGCCAAAGAACGCATCGATCGCGAAGAATTCACGGAGGAGGCAGAACCTCGAGCAGGCACAATTCCCGAGATGATTTCTCAGCTGGATGAACTACGACAAAAGGGAATCCTGACCGATGAAGAATTTCAACTCAAGAAAAGCGAATTATTGTCAAAGTTATAAATGACGAGATATTTTAATTACGCAGACCTAACGTGGCCGGAAGTGGCTGCCCTGCCACGCAATACCCCCCTGGTTATCCCCTTAGGGGAGGGCTACCCATTGGATAAACTGTCCGAAAGTTTGGGTAATCCGTCTAGCGTTGGACTGTTACCCCCTATACCTTACGGCTGGGAGGGTAGTGGGTTGCGTCTTGATGATCAATTGCTCGAACAATTTCTTTCCAATCTGCTAGCCAGCCTGCGTGATGACGGTTTCAGTCAAGTCTATACCCTCACCCCACCTGGCATCGCCCAGGGTCTTGGCGTCCTGCGGATTGCTTTGTCTCCAAACAAAATAAATCTCCCTGATTTACCTGCTAAAACATTCATCATCCCGCCGGATTCGGCACGCAACAAAGTGGTCATCATTCCAATTGGTCATACGGAGCAGCATGGTCTACACTTACCCATGGCAACAGATACATTCATCATCGAGGCCATCGCTCAGGGCGTGACCAACGCCGCTCCAGAGCGTGCTGTGACCCTTCCGGTCATGCCTTATGGGGTTAGTACCCACCGTCCTTCTTTTGCCGGGACGCTCAACACCGGTGGGCGAGCTTTTGAGGATTTGTGGGTAAACCTTGTCGACACATTGGCAGATCGCGGGTTCGACCGTCTCTATCTCATCAGCGGGCATGGCGGGAACTGTTCGTTTCTCGTCAATGTAGCCAAGTATGCCGGCGAACGGCACCGACGTATCTTTTGCGCCACTGCCTGGCTGTATTTATCTGGTCCTCAGGGAATTGCCGCCATCGAGAAACACCGCCAATCCGCTATTGGGGGAATGGGACATGCAGGTGAGTTGGAGACCTCCCTCATTTTGCACCTTCGACCAGACCTGGTGCACATGGAACGGGTTGTTGATGAAACAGACTTCATCGCCACCTCCTCATACTATATGGACTGGGTGGAAGGTGGCGCTTTGGTGGCTAACCCGCCCTGGGATGATGATACGAAAACCGGTGCTTATGGCGCAGGCAGCCTAGCAACCGCAGAAAACGGGGACATTTGGCTCAAGGCTGCAATCGCTGAAAAAGTTAATCACGTGGATGAAATCCACGAACAGCAGGAACGTCGGGAGGCCCGGCGAAAGACGGGATTCGGACTCTGGGCTGACCGAATCTGATTTCAAAAAAACATCGGCAATAGTAGTGAAATATTCAAACGTTCAATCTTTGGATCTAGCTAAGACTCCAGGTGAAACGTATGATATGTGTTTTCGCACGGGTTACCCCAGGCGATATGCATTGCCTTCACATTCAGATCGATCACTAAAGCGTTGATCGTTTTCTCGCGATCTAACGGATCCAGATCGTGCTCAGCGTGGTTACAAATTGAATTCGGGAAGTTGATATGGTCCTTTTGAATTGTCTGAAGCGATTTAAGTGTGTGCTGTTGTGTGCCCAATAAAAGACGTAGGGCGCGATAATATCGTACACGCGTGCCAACAAGTTCATCGGGTTCGTCTTCGATTGATTGCATTGTGAAATCTTGGTAAAAATTAGTATGTACCGCGTATCCTTCGTGGCCATATAAGATAGCAAATCTCTTTGCAGATACTTCAACATTGTATATTTCCCCGCTCTCATGGACGATCATATGGTTGTATCCTGCAGCGCGGTGTGGAGATAGCGTAGTGCGGATTGCGTCTCCCACTGTGCGCGTTGCAAGCACAGCTCGCGAGACCACCACTCGCGGAATACCAATGCGGCTATCGGT
Source organism: Anaerolineales bacterium (assembly GCA_036526235.1). GTDB lineage: Bacteria > Chloroflexota > Anaerolineae > Anaerolineales > UBA4823 > DATCYX01. The sequence goes on from DATCYX010000088.1 coordinate 4,061, forward strand.
GGGATATACCGAATCGCAACATTGAGCAATGCCTGCCTCATTAAAGCCAATATTTGGTAACAACCCCCCATAGGTCATCGCCAGAAAAGATGGTTCATCGTTGGGTGTCGCATGAACGAGAAATACATCTGCCTCGTCTTCGGGTATCCAATCTTCATTGTGGGCAATGAGCACGTGGCCGTCTGCGGTACGTTGCTCATTAACAGCTAGGCTAGTGCATTTGCCCAGGTGCAATGCGTCCGTTGTCACCGCTTCCAATGCATTGATGACCACGACATCATCAAATGGCACTCCAGAGCCTTCGGAAATGCCCATTAGTTCTTCAACGTATTGAGGAAAACGCTCCTGTATAAAAGGCAGGTATTTCCTTGCCTGTATCTGGGCGCCGTCCCAGGTTAATTGCAGCTCTTCATAGGCGCTTTCCAGTAATTGACGAGCATTCTCTGCGGATCTACGCACCTGGTCAGCACAAGCCTCTCCGATTTGGTGTCCAATATCCCTGTGTGTACCTCCAACCCGAATCAATGGGGGTGGTGTTTCATGTGTAATCGTGTTTTTCCCATTCATAGGACTCTCACTCAAGCAATTCAAATTCCAGTCTCAGTGCTCTAACCCATCGTCCGTTTGCACGGCAAATTGCGGTAATCGACTGAATCTGATCAACCGAAAATCGTTCCCCGGTTGCTATTACGACTCCATCGATACCTTTCTGATCTAATATTGATTCCAGTTGATCCCACTCGCCCAAGATGGTCACACCGTGGATTTCTCTCCCAGTGCTATACGGATCATTATCTAAAAAACCGACTGGCTGGTAGCCTAATTGTGGATTCATTAAGATCCACCGCACAGCCATCTCCCCGGCATCGCCCGCGCCGATGATTAAAACACGTTCTTCTTCCGGTTTCGTTTGGTGACCATAGAGCTGGTCAAGTATTTTAAACGTAGAGCGGGATGCTGCCAACCCCAAAAACAGGTACACAGCAAACAAAACAAAAATAGACACTGAATATTGATCCCTGGACACCAGCAAGTACATTCCAAAGGCTAAGAGCACAACACCCCCTAATGTTGCCTTACCGAACCGGAGCAGATCGTCGACGCCAACATACCGCCATAAACCCCGATATACACCGAAATAGAAAAAGGACAGGTAAGTTCCCACAAAGGCTATCGGTATGCTACGGAGAAATAGCTGCAGCCCATCTTCGTTCATCGACAGGCCAAAACTAGTCCAGAAAGCCAGGTAATAAGCAAAGCCAATCAGTACAAAATCTAAACCAATCTCAAATGTACGGCGTTTGTATGTCAACTCAACCATCAAGCGAGTAATTGCGCTTGATGGCGATGAGCTCGGTGCTGTCACAACCTTTAGGCGACCCAGGTATGCTGCCAAAAGTGCCAGAGAGAGAACCAGCAGTGGTACGATTGCCAAGCTGAGCCAATAGTCAAGCGTCTCAACGCCAATAGCAACAATCCCAGAAATCAGGGCTATAGAAAAAAGTACAAATAAGGTCTGTCGCTCGGAGAGTCCAAAAGCTATCAACCTGTGAGACGTGTGATCACGCCCGCCTTGCGCTGGAGATTGTCCCCGCAGAATGCGCGTTACGGTTACCAAGGTGGTATCCAATATAGGGAGTAAGAATAGCAAAGTAGGCACACCCATCACAGCAAATACATTCGAAGCCTGTGGTTGGCGTGCAATCGCCAGGACAGCCAATGTAAAACCCAAAAAAAGGCTTCCACTATCGCCCATGAAGATTGATGCAGGAGGAAAATTGAAGATCAGAAAACCCAGAATTCCACCTGCGAGCGCCATTGCAATCGGGAGCAGCTCAAAATCCCCTCCTATCCAGAAGAAATAACTCAAAAAACCGATGGTGATCAATGATATACCCCCTGCGAGACCATCCATATTGTCGATCAAGTTGATTGCATTGGTCAAACCTACAATCCAGACAAAAGTCAACGCGATATTGGGTATCTGCGCAACTACATTGTTCGTGATTTTTGGAGTGAAGAAGGTCGTTGTATACCCTAGAAATACTACCGCCGCTGCTGCCAGTATCTGACCTAACAGTTTGGCAGGAGGCGTCATCTGCTTCACA
>DATCYX010000089.1:0-3068 GCA_036526235.1 Anaerolineales bacterium
CGCTTTCCGGATGCCACCGCTCCGGAGTATCATGGCTTCCACGGCACGTTAAACGAGGCGGATGCATCCGGTGTGCCCATCAAGACGATTAAGACGGTCAGGGCGCGTGAAATTTTTGAAAAGATTGTCCGTCAGGCGCACCATAACGGCGAGCCCGGAGTGCTATTCCTGGATGCAGCCAACCGCTCAAATCCGGTTCCTCACCTCTATGAACTTGAATCGACCAATCCATGCGGTGAACAATTCCTTGGCCCTTATGAGAATTGTTGTTTGGGGTCGATAAATCTAGCCCAGCACCTTGGACCAGAGGGGACGGTAGATTGGGAGAAGTTGCGCGAAAGCGTGGTGCTTTCAACTATCTTTCTGGATGATGTTGTCCAGGCCAACGCGTATGTCCCGGCTGTGCCTCAACTGAAAGAAGCTGCTCACCGTGCTCGTCGTATTGGCTTAGGAATCATGGGTCTGGGTGATCTCATGTACCATGCCGGTATCCGCTATGGCTCCCAGGAAGGACAGGAGTTTGGCGCACAGGTGATGGAATTCGTGCGTTATCATGCAATGCTCACCAGCATTGAGCTGGCGCAGCAGCGTGGTCCCTTCCCAGCTATTGAAGGTAGCATTTACGATCCCCAGAATCTTGTCTGGCAACCTCCTACCCCATTGGTGGCCTATAAGGGAGATTGGGGTCGCCCGGCTCTTGATTGGGCTAAAGTGGTGGATGGCATCCGCATGCATGGCATCCGCAACGCTGCACAGACCACCGTCGCTCCCACCGGAACCATTGCCACTGTAGCTGGCTGTGAAAGCTATGGTTGCGAGCCTGTCTTTGCTCTGGCCTATATCCGTCACGTGAACGACCACGGCAAAGATCTGCAATTGACCTATACCAGCCCTCTATTTGAAAAAGCGCTCCTTGAAGCCGGCCTGGATGAGAAGCGCCGCCAGGAGATTGTTGAAAGAATTATGGAGCTAGGCACTTGCCAGGGTATAGATGATTTGCCGGATCATATCCGCAATATCTTTGTGGTCTCATCGGATATCACAGCCGACGAGCATGTACGCATGCAGGCCGCACTGCAGGCATTCGTCGACAATAGCCTGAGCAAAACGATTAATTTCCCTCCCGATGCGACCGAGGAGGATGTGGCTACAGCCTACAAGCTGGCTTGGGATTTGGGATGCAAGGGCATAACAGTCTATGTGACCGGTTCAAGACAGAAGGTTGTTCTAGAGACTAAAGCCACGCTCAAACAGAAACAGATCAGCGAGGACAAAGACTCTCAACCCACCCAGACATCCCAGGTGCCTATGTGGCAAGATAAGAAAAAGCCACGCCCTCGCAGCTTGCGTGGTTACACCTACAGCATCAGTACCCCGCTGGGCAAGGCGTTTGTCACCATAAACGTGAATGGTGAAGAAAAGCCCTTTGAGGTCTTCATAAACACAGCCAAGGCAGGTTCCGACACGGCAGCCGTCTCGGAGGCGATTGGTAGACTGATCTCCTATATCCTGCGCCTCAGCTCTCCAGTAGACGCTCGTGAGCGCCTGACAGAGGTTTGGCGTCAGCTTTCGGGGATTGGTGGCGGGCGTTCGTTGGGTTTTGGCCCGAACCGGGTACGTTCATTGCCTGATGGCGTCGCACAGTTGCTGGCGGAATACCTGGAGAACTCCCAAAACGACGAACACGGTGGGAGCGCTGAATCCGAGGGTGGCAATGGTTTCCGCTATATGAGCGAATCAGCCAGGTCGGTTTCCCAGGAGGAAATGCCCATGGAGCAGGGGCATTTGTTCAAAGTGGGAGATTTGTGTCCCGAGTGTGGTCAGGCAGCGGTGGTGAATGAAGAGGGATGCAGGAAATGCTATTCGTGCGGGTTTAGCGAATGCTAGAATTTTCCAATCATGGAGGAGTGGGCAGGGAGCAACAATCCCTGCCTGTTTTTTCTACTTTGAAAAGAAGCATTTGATTGGAGTCCATATGAGTGTTAATGTTGTGAGAGATCCTGAAGAGAGTGAAATCCAATATCTCGATCGGCTGGGCAATCTCAAGGGGATGCGTGTGCTGGAAATTGGTTCTGGGGATGGCCGAATGACTAAGCGTTATGCCGCGATGGCACGATCCGTTGTGGGCATCGATCCAGATCTGGAAAGCCTGGCAATTGCCGCGAAGTCACAGCCGGACAGTTCACTCTCAGATGTCAACCTGGCGCTGGCTCTAGCGCAAGCGCTGCCGTTTCCAGATGAGCACTTTGACCGCGTGATTATGGCCTGGTCGCTTTGATGAGTAGCGCATGAGGGCATGGTTCATGCCCTTGAGGAAAGCCGGCGAGTATTGACGCATAACGGGCGTTTGATTGATATCCGTCCACTGTCATCATATCCGCCCGTTGAAGTGATTACCAGCAATGGGGCTAGGTTGGCTGGTAGAGCCGATGATTCCCTTGGTATACCTGACGATCAGGCAGCCAATAACGCCATTGCAGATGCCGTTCGACAGGGCATTTTCTTCAAGGATGCCGATGAACGTTTTGAATTTTTTTATTATTGGGATACTATGGAGCAAATGCAAGCCTACATAAAGGATAGATGGGATGATTGGGTTATCTTGCGAGACACAACTCTTCAGAACGCAGCCCAGATAATCAGTGAAAGCACTGGTCAAATACAATTACGAATCACTCTTACCATGCTTATCTCTGTTTACGGTAAGCGGGGTTAAATCTCAAACGGATAGAGGTTCGCTATTTGTTAAATGCGATAGCAATTTACAACTTTAACCTTTTTGAAATACCCTTGAATAATGTCATTTTGAATTCCTAATACAAGGAGTAGGAGATATGCAGAAATATCAGGGAATGATCAATCTAGTTTTGAAAGCAGTTGCGCTAGCCATGGCGGTAGCCAGTCTTGTCATGGGTATATTAGGGACAAGCACGGTTGAGGCTATCCAAACCTTGCTAAGCATAGGGTTGTTCAGCCTCGCGCTGGCGGCTCTTCAAAGGACGGAATAGGCTGGATACGCTGTTGCCAAAGAATTAGTAGGGGTAGTGGGGGGGTGCCTCGAGAACGCT
>DATCYX010000090.1:0-10617 GCA_036526235.1 Anaerolineales bacterium
ATCCAATCTTGCGCTGTTGGAGAGTCAAAGCGCGACGCACCCCCGCATAAGCAGAAACCTCGGACACATCGGCTTCCACCTCAGGTCGGCGAATATGCCAGGTAACATCCTCACCCTCTACCCACACATCATAAGCTCGCCCATCGGCCATGGATGGCGGTCGCACATCGATGGTTAGGCTTTCTGCTAAGGTGGTTATTGCTATTTCATCATGTACTGAGATATTTCGCTGCAAAGCAGCCCAGGTCACAGCGCGGTACATTACGCCCGTATCAAAATACAAAAAACCCAGTTCACCAGCTAAATTTTGCCCCAGAGTGGATTTTCCTGAAGCTGCCGGACCATCAATAGCGATAACCGTGGGATTGGGCATTCTTCTAGGGTTCATCGAGACCGGGAATGTCAAAGGCAGGTGGAGATTCTTCTGAGAGCGATGAACCACCCGGAAATAAGTCGGCCCTCGCCCACACGATCACTTGCTCCTCTTGCAGTGGCGCTAGGCGAAAAGCAACCCAGCGCAAAATATTAGGAGGTAATGCCCCAAACCAGCCGGGATATGTCCTGAAAACAAAATCCTGACCTCGATATTCGGCAGCCAGGCCTGGTTCTTCCACATCCTGCCGGGTGATAACAATTGCGGGGGAGCCCATGGAAATCAGTTGTTCACCTTCCGGGATCACGCTCAAAGAGGGAAATGTTCGCAGCGACCAGTGAAGGGCAGGCGAATCTACTGCCAGAGTCACGTCCAAAGCTTGCGTATCCCCGATGTTCCAGGCAGATAAATCAGTCACAGTTTCGGTGATGAGCCTCGTACCAGCGCTGCTTGGGAACGGCTGCCAGAGCTCCACCCGCCCAGGATCACGCACCTGGGAGGCCCACCACATACCAGCCAGTGTATAGATGCCTAAAATGGCACACATACCCCAAACCGCGCCATCCTGAGCCGTCTTCCAAGACCACCCCAGGCCAATCAAGCCTGATGTCACCGCACCCAGCGCGATGACACCACCAACCACTGCTAGCCGGGTCAGATAACCCGGCGAGCCTGGTTCAGATTGGCCCAATCCCGCAATGTTTACCCAGACCAATGTCATAAAAATAAACAAAATCGTGGCGTGACCGAGCGATATCATAGAATTTTCGCCCGAATCTGCAAATAATCCAGCCAGTGTCAAGGCGGCTAGTATCCATAGAGGGATGAGAGCCCAAATCAGGTCGTGTACCTGACGGGCAGGGTAAAGTATCGATAAAATTAATGCGAAAACCAGCCACAAACTGGCGACCTTAACCAGCCGCTTACCACGCAGCCATCCTCGAATTGCCCCAATCAATCCGAAGATCACCGCCAGTGGTTGGTAGACAATCAGCGCACTCACGAGGCGAAGGGCAGGTACGCCCGACGGCTGCGCCCACCCAGATAAATACGACGGCAATCCAGCTATCCAGCCGCCCAAACCTTGCGGGGCGCGGAGAAATAAGGTGCCAACCAGCACAAGCGTCCCAAGCATCGCGAGCACACCATTGCGCAGGGCTTTTTCATCCCACGCAGCAGGAAGCAATTGATCCCCCTCTTCTGTGTCTGAGAATAGCAGGCTCGCTCCCCAGGCAAGAGCCAGGCCAAGCAGGCCAGGGAGCAGCGCCGGTCCGGAGAGCAAAGCCAACCCGGCAGCCACGCCAGCCAGGATCGGATATCCGGCAATGGCAAGACCCAACACTAGCAAACTAAAGCCTACAGACAGCATCGGACCATCCGCTTGCCGCGAGACTGCCACCAAACCAGGGTCGAAAGCCAGGCCGAAGGCTAGGATGATTGCTGCTCCTCGCCCTAACTGGCGCCGCAGGAAATATGGCACAATCACCAGTAGCCCACCTGCTAGGGCAGGCCATAGTCGGGCAGTGAACTCGCTGCTCCCTAATAACGCGAAGGTTAGCCCAGTGAGGGCAGCGAACCCAGGCTGAGGATCGATAGCCACCTTCTCGCCCTGAGATACATCAAAAGCCTGGAGCGCTAATACCGCCTCACTGTCAGCAAGCGGTATCGCTCCCAAGTTTAATAATCGCAGTGTCAATGCGAGCAGAATTGCCAGCCCGTAGAGCACCTGTTCGATGGATAGACGGTTGAAGCTCATAATCAATCAGCCATTGAATTAGATAGTCAAAAATATGTCATACAAGCGATTTAAATTATACTGAAAAACAGGCGGGGCATCTGGTACCCTTCATACGCTTGGGGGAAGTGGTTCCAGCCATGAAATAAATCTCCTAAGGCACCATGTAGACCGTGACCTCACCCTGCTGGAAAGCGACAGCCAGGTTGCGAATAAATTTGACGTCGTTCAACCCACCGGGGCAATTGGCTGGTGTGAAATCGCTGCGCTCCAAGTTCCCCAAGAAGATATATCGGATATTATACAGGTTGATGATCTCCTGCGCCTCGTTCCAATCACGGGTGCAATACAGGCGCTGGATATCGTTTTGGCGTGTTCCCAGCAGTAAACTACTGCCGCGCCATTGCGTTTCGTGGAAATCCCAACCTAACACCGTTGGCTGACCGCTGAGGGTCGATACACGACCATAGATGCTATAACTGCCCCCCACAGCTTCCGCAACCACTCCTGCAGGTGCAGCGCTCAGCCAGGCGATTGCGCTCATCTCGTTGGGCGACTGGTTTAATAAATAAGCTGTGCCATCCAGGGTAAGACCCATCGCAGGTTTGAAAGCATTCGTCTTCGTCCACAAGCCAAGGGAAGTGTACGTCATCCCAGCCATCATGATCAGGATTAAAACGCCGCGGTATATAAGGTTCCAAGGACGTCTAGGGATGAGCAAGAGTATCGATGAGGCGTAAGCAGCCGCAACTGCCCAGAGCAGCCAGGCCTGGTAATAAAATTTAAATATGGTGTTGATGCGCCACCCAAACAGATCGCGCAAATAGAGGAATTCCGGCCCGAGGACGAGTAGTGTCCCCAGCAGGATCAGCAGCAAGACAAAAATATTTGGTGAAAGTGACTGCGGCACATCCTGGGCACTTTCTCTATTGCTCAACGCCCTGCTGCCTTCCACATTCTCCTCGATCTTCTTCTCTCCTACCGCCTTGAGCATCAGCCCCAGGGTCATCGCCAGCAGGATCAGCAGTGTGAGCCAACCGCCTGGGCTCCTGATCCGGCGGACCAGCGATTCCGCCAGCAGATTGCCATAATCGGGCGCCGAGAGGCTACCCAGAAACAGATTGTTCACTTCGGGCAACATGGCAATCCCCACCGTCAGCAAGATGGAGAGAAGCCACAGCAGTAATGTGAGACTCAATGCCAGCGCACCACTCTTCCAGAAACCAAGCCCAGAAGAGTGCATCCAACGAAAATACAAAAAGGCAAACAATGGCAACAGCAGTGGGGCAAACATGACCCAAAGATGCGTCCCGCGCGTCGGATATACCAGGTTTGGCAGAACTCCCCCGGCCTGAGATGAAAAACCGATGTAGAATGGCAGGTAAAGGATGATCCCTGTAACGACCAATGCGATGGTTAAGCGGAAGAATTCACTGATTCCAACTCCCCACCCTGTGCCTACCTGTCTCATACGCACCAAAGCGAAAGCCCCAGCGAACAGGGCTACATAAAAGGGGAAATCCCAGGTATTCAAGAATGCCAATCCACCCAGGCAGACTGCACCCAGAAGAAATACTGGAGGGTTGATCTCCAGGGATAACCATGACTCTACGCGCTCGCCCAATCCCCGCTGCAACCAGCTCAGGCGCCCCTCCCCTCCACCCAAAAATAGGTTGAGCGCCAGTCCCATCGCCAGGAAGGCAAATGGCATAGCCAAAACATGAGGGTGCAAGTCTGCCAGCAGATAGGAGAAAGCTGGGAATTCGTCAATGACTTCTTTCCAATTTTCAGCGAAATCGTAATCTTGAACCACGCGCGAAGCACGCCACCACCACAAATAGCGGGAGGGCGTCCAGGAGAAAGGTTGCTGCGGGGGCGAGCTCAGCTCACGCATGTCGAGCCACTTCCAAAAAGGCGAAGTGAGCTCACCAGTGGGTGTGCTCTGCCAGAACAGCCCGCGCGCATGCAGCACTTCCAGGAAGCCTTCCAGGTTACCGATCAGCAAGACAAATATCGGACCTAATAATGCCAAAGACAGGAAGGTGGATTTAGCCTGGGCTGCGCGCCCTGACGATTCCATCTGCCGACGGGGCAACCGGGTAGAGCGAAAAGACAGCAGGTTATATACTAATCCGTAAGACCCAACGGCGCTCAAGGCAAAGACCAGGGTGACCCCCAGGTTAAACGCCACGCCGCCAGGTGTGCCAGTTAGCTTAGCCAGCATGGCGACCATGACATAGCCGAAGTAATAATAAGAAATTGCATACCCAGAAAGCCATGGGTCATGTGGAGGAAACTCAGGCGAGTTCAAGATCGCATTGATGAAGGCCAGTTCCATGGGTTTCTCAGTGCCCAGAATCTCAGGATTTGCCGCCCGCACCAACCCCATAAAAGCAAATGCCACCAGAAATAGGATTTCCACCACCAATACCAAAGATCGTTGCTTGCGCAGCCAATCGGCCATTTCCTCCAGCGAAACACTGCGCAATGCCCATCCGCTCAGGGCAATGAGGAGCAGCACAGAGAACAATAGTCCACCCAGATCATTGCGCAAAATTCCGAGCGAAGCCAGCAACCAAAAGGCATACGCCCAAAGCAACAATCCCACAGTGCGCGTGAAGGCGTATCCTCGATCCACCAGTGCTGGAAGCAGCCGGTACACGAGTGGGAAAGTGATCCAGCCGATCAACGTGATAGTGAAATACCAGAGGAGGGCGGAAAGCATATTAATTTCCTTTATCCATGACCTCGTAAATTATTGTATCTCCATCACGGTACACGCTGCGCCACAACAATCCATCTGCGGCTGAGAACTTTGCCAAGCCCTCCAATTGCTCGCCCTGTTCACCGGCATACAAACCGCGCTCTTGTTGTCCCAGAATAATGTAACGCACATCATACTTGCTCAAGAAGCTCTGTGCCTGTAACAGGTCTGTTGTCGTATAAAAGGTCTCAATCTCAGCAATACGCTCGCTGACCCAGTTTGTCGGTATGGCGGCGCGCTGTTGCTTTTGGTGCCATTCCCACCCCACGACACCGGGCAACCCGGTATAAATCGAAAAGCGCGATCCCCAACGATAAAGGTTGAGCTGGTTCGCTTCAACAATCACTGGCGAGGCGGAGACGTTCTCCTGCATCCATCGGATGGCGCGGTAATCTTGGCTGAGGTCCATCGTCCCCCAGGTTTCTTCGTATTGTGTATGAGCCATAAAGGCCATTCCATCCAGGGTGTATGGCGCTTCTAAGCTCATCCTGTCCTCAACCTTAGCCATGCTGCCCATTAGAGAGAACATAGCAGCTCCAAAACCCAGGATCGTCAAGACCACCTGCCAGGAAACCCGCCATCCCGGTAGCCATCCGGATATATCCGTTAATATCCAGCCCAGTGCAGCTGCAGCGCAGACGGCAAACATCGTCCACACCTGCAAGTAGAATTTAAACACTGTATTCATTCGACCAATGTCGCCGACCAGGACAATAACCTCTACCATTAGAGTCAGCAGCAGGCCGCTTCCCACCAAGAAGAGGACAAAGCGCTTGGCATCTGATTGGTTGGGGCGCAAGAGCAACACACCCGCCCAGACTGCCAAGGGCAATACCAGCCAAGCAATCGCCACCTCAAAATAGAAAGCCAACAGCAAAACGACACCCAAAAGCACAAAGGGTGACGACAGAACCAATTCCCGATATGGTTTGAGCTTGCGCAAGGCCGAGACAGGTGTGGACGCCAGCCAATCGCGCGTTTCCCAAACCATCCATGAGACGATCACAAACAGGAAAAGGCCCCAATGGGTGAGGTAAGCACTCAGGGTGGTATGGCTGCCTTTCCAAATGGCTAGCTTCGAGTAACCCAGCGCATACCAGGTAGCATATGGTTGGTAAAGAAACATTGAGAGAGCCAAGAGCAACAAGAAGCCACTAATAGTAACCACAAGCCGCTGGGAGCTGGGCGGCAATCGCCCGATCAGCGGTAATGGTCTTTCAGCAACCGGGCGGAAATATAGCCCAAGGGCATATATCATTGCTACGCTTCCCAGCGCTAGGTAAGGATAAAAATCCCAGGTATTGGTAGGGCGAAGCGCGCCAATGGCTAGACCCGCCAGGACGAACCCACACATTACTTCCAGTCTGCTTTTCCAGCGGGCGCGCCCTAATACGAGCGACAAGGCGATCCCCAATACCAGCAGGGCGATGGGCAAAGCAAAGAGATGTGCGTGGGGATCAGCATATAGCACTGTAAAGAACGGAAACTCGGTTATCGGCTCCACGTCGTTGGGAGCCGGTATGGCACGACTGGGTATCCAATACCAGTCGCCGATAGAATAGGGCAAGTTCGCCCCAGAGAGCACGCGCACAAAACCGCGCGCTGCCCACCACCAGCGCGTCAATACACCAACGCCTTCGATCACGCCATCTGGTGCGACGATGCGCTGATATCCCTGGAAAAGCATTCTCACAGTTCCAAGATTCCCTAGCACTGCCATCCCAAAAGCAGCTGCCAGGGCAGGGATGAACGGCGAGATACGATTGAAAAATGACGGCTCACTGCCTTGCATAAATGGCTGGCGATTATCGAACAGATACCGAGAATTGAACAAATTCCAGCCCAGCGAAAAGGCGCCCATGGCAATCATGGAAAACAGCGTAGGAATAATGAGATTGTAGGCTACCGCTGGGACGATCCCCAACCACTTGACCAGCACACCCACAAATACAAAGCCGTAATAGTAATAATTCAGATACCCGCCAGCATACCAGGGATCATAAGGTGGGAAGCTAGTGCTCTTCAACACCGCGTTGAAATACGAGAAATCCATGGGTTTCTCGCCGCCCTTCCAAGGATGCCACAGATCAGGATTACCAATACGGATCAAGAGATCGAAAACAAAAAATGCCAGAAAGATCATCTCTACCCGCAGGAAATAGCCTCGGCGCTCCCGCCACTCTTGACGCAATTCACCCCTTTGGCGATAAACCACCATGGCGCTTGCCAGAAGGATCAAGGCGAAAACCAGGCTGATAGTTATGCGGGTAAAGGGAATGCGAGCAGAACCAGCCAGCCAAACCAGGTAACTGAGTAGCAAAAGGCCAATGGTGCGCGCCATCGGGTAGCCGCGATCAACCAGCCCCGGTAACACCAGACGGGCTAGCGGATAAACCACCCAACCCAAAACGGTCAAGACCAGATACCATAGTCCTGCACCTAGAGCCGGGAATCGGTTGTGCAGGGCGCGTGTATTGTACAACTCTGACCAGGTACCTCCGGCGCGTTGCTCTGCCCAACGCTCAATGGGTAGGGTCAGATTAACAGGCCGCGCGCTTGCCCGCCTTGGTGTGATATGAACGGCTTGAGAGTAATCAACCTCGCCAAGCACAGCCCGCACCTTCACCGGGTCGTAATCACTGGTCTTGCGGAAGATGAGCACCTTGGGATGGTCATATACCGTAAAGGCTTCCTCAGCAAACTGGTCGTTAAATACCCAGGGACCAATGCGCGGGGATGAATCGAATACTTTGGCAAGCTCAAAGCCCAAATTACCCTGGAAAGTGCCCTCTTGAGCCACACTGTAACACCAAACGATATCCTTATCTGGTGGACAACCCAATAGATTGCGATAGTACGCGGAGCTCAACGGGTAACGCTCTGGAACCCGGGGAATTGTCCCCCACTGGCGATTGGAGGAAATAAATATGTAGTCAGCCTGATCTAAGGTAGTTACAAAGCGCTGGAATTTATCGGCATTATCATCCCAGTACATCTCGAAATTGAGACCTGTCTGGTAAATGCCGCCATAGCCATCATAACCCTCTAAGCGCAGAGGCAAGCCATCATCCCAGGTGCTCTCGTTGGCAGGCGCAGATCCAAGCAGGGTGAGCGTACCGCTGTTTGTTTCCAATGCCAGGGAGAGCTGGTATTGGACGTCTTTTTGCATAGTCAAGGGGCGCTCCAGGCTAAGCAAATAACCCTGCCCGCGCAGCTCCTCGCTATTACTAAAATCTGAGGTCAAGCGGGTGGATACCTCACTGTCGGGTGACTTTATAGTGGCGACCAACGTCTTGCTAGATTGGTCATCATCCAAATCAAGTACATGCGCCAAGAATATCTCAGTGAGCTGACCGTCCGCGGCTGGTGAAAAACGCGTCACGTAGGGTTGATATTTCGTGATAGCAAAGGCTTCAGGATAAGGCAGTGGCTGGTTAATTGTGTTTTCGCTGCTACGGATGCGCAAGTTTATCGGGCCAGGCACATTCTGGTAAATCCAGCGAGATGCTTCAATACGGGTGATGGGGCGCACATAGATGCGCGAGAAAGCCCATGCCCAGCCAATAGAGGCCAATAGGATAACTCCACCCACCATCACTGCCAAGACACGTTTTATATTTATGGATTGAAGCTTAAGCTTAGAAATATTGCTGACGGCGCTGGCACTGTACTTGCCGCCTTCAATCCACAATTGCACCAACGCCCACCCGGCAAAGATCGCAAGTGCCGGATATATCGGAAACTGATAGCGCATGGTCGCATTAAATTCCAATGATTGCCAGATGAAATAAACCAAAGTCCAACCCCACAACAAGCCATGGCGGCGAAGCTCCTTGTGATTCTCGCTCTTATCTGCTAACAATTTCCAACCAGCCCACAGGAAGCCAGCCCATGCCAACAACCCCAAAGGCAAGCCGAGCCCCCAAAGCACCAGGTTCTTCCCCGAGAACCATACAGGGCGGCGCGCCCACTGCAAGGCTGGAGGGAAATCCACATCCCCTGATGCCTGGATTCGCTGCTCGAGAATATTACTAACCCACATCGGATTGGGCTTCAACCCGAAGAAACCCGGACCAGAAAAGGCATAGGGCTGGAACAGGCGGAAGGCAAGCAAGCTGACCACAGCCGCCAAACATAGATACGCAAAAGCCTCTCCAAGGCGGCGCATGCGCTCTTCGGCTGGGACAGCCAGAAGCTTCAGCCCAAATACTACCGGCAGAGCAACCGCCACAGCTCCAGCATTCAGCTTGGAAGCCACAGCGCAGCCTAAAGCGAAACCGAAGGCTATGCTGAAGATGAAAAGAGGGTGCTTCACAAAACGCTTTGCGGACTCTGTTATGCCCGTCATTTCCCCTGCTGCCAGCACACCTTCCTCTCCAACCTGCCATTTCGTATCTCCAACCCGTACCGCAAAATAGATCGCCAGATAAGTGAACAGGTTGAGAAATGTCTCCATGGCGAAGTAATGCGAGAGTTGGATCTGCAGCACTGCCACGGCACTGAAAGCTGCTGACAGAACACCCACACGCCGGTCATACAGTCGAGTAGCGATGACATATACCAGAAAAACGGTGAGCAGATCGGCCATAGCCGACAAGAAGCGGCCTACGTCGGTCATCTCCTGAAATCCTGAGTGCCCATAAATCCATTCAACGATGTAGCGCGTCAGGAACATCGGCAATGTCCCGTAGACATAGAAACCGTGGCCGCGGTTATTCGGGTTCAAGGGAGAACAGGATGCATCAAAATACCCGCCCCAGGCCTGACAATCAGGGAATGCATCAGGGTGGTTGCCTCTGGCTGGATTGAGAGCAGTAGAAGGTGGAGGACCTAATTTCTCGGGATCCGTACCCACAGGCTGAATATCCGAACCAACCCAAATCAGGAAGCGCTCGTCTGGGTGTAAATACTGGTATTCACCCCAGTTCAGTCCGACGAGACGGAAATACGCCCCAATGACTAAGACACAAACCAGCAGTAAATCGAAAACCAGCGTTCGGCGTGATTTCTGATCAGGGACAATGTTCATAAGCATCTATGGCATGATGTGCGGCACAGTTTGCAATAATCAATTCTTCCATACCATCTACTCGCCACACATTACGCCTCACTTGAGCGGTGGCACAAAGTATATCAAGAAGTCATGCCCTTCCACCTTGGAAGGGTAAACACTTTGGATTCCGTCAGGATAGAGCTGGCGCAATGTGCTCAGCCCAACCTCATCCTCTGGTTTTAGCAAGAATAGCTTAGCGCGTGTCTCCGGGAGGGTCTCCTGCAGATTCTCGGGCCAGATCCCATAATCACGGGTCGGAAATCCGGCATTCATTGCAACCAGGCGAGTGTCTACCCAATGGGGGTAAGCGATCACCCAGGCGGTATCCGGAGTGCCTGACCCGCCAGCAAAATCATGGATGACCTGCCCAAGCTCCGACGTATTCCACGAACTGCGGAGATATGTTTCCTGATACTGGTTAAACGCAATGTCGAAATTCTGAAACGATGCCCAGATGACCAGGAAAAGACCCGCACCCACAGCAAGTGCATTTCCTAACCTGCCTCCAAACTGAGACTTGAGCGTCTCTAAAAAACCATCTAAGGCCAGTCCCACAATGAGGAAAACCGGCACGATGGCACCAGACAATCGATTAAGTGCCGGATTCTCTGCTGGGAAAGCCAAAGACAATATTGATGGCAGCATCAACAAAGGGACTGCTAGCAGCCAAAAAAGATCCAGCCATTGTCGCC
>DATCYX010000091.1:0-3116 GCA_036526235.1 Anaerolineales bacterium
GTAGCTTGGGAAAGGCTCCCCACCTATCTGTTTCTACCAATTTCCGAAATTCACCAACCGCCTATGTTACGGAAACATAACGAAAACTCGCTTGACTCGTAAGATTGATTCTGTTATTATTTGTTTAATTCAGCAATAACCTGCTTTGACAGGATAACCTCGCCAAATCATCATCCATCATTTCAATATATACAACTTCGACACCGCCAATTCTGTTAAGGCAGGAGGAGGTGTCTATTTTCTTAAATAATCAATTCTGTCGGCGTGATTTCACTTCGCTGTATATTAAATCAGATAGCCGCATTCTCCATTGTGGATAGTCCTGGCATATTCTCGATATTACACGAGGTAGATGGTAGCAAAATCGTCAAGTTTCCACATTTATCGCTCGTCTATATCGACGATTCACAGATTGCCTAAAACATTTGGTGAGCTCAGAGCGTTTCATTTAACTTGAACGCGATCGAGCGGATCAATTCAAACAGACTTTTAATCCGAATAGTAAAACTGATAGGAGGATAACGACCATGAAACTCTCAAAACGAATTGTCTTAATCAGCGTCCTCGTCCTCTCGATGCTTCTCGCCTTGGGACCAGCATCAGGGGCTAAAGGCCTAGGCCATATTTCCGAAAGGATTTATGGAACGACGATCGGTGGCCAGGACGTTCACGAATATACTTTAACGAACGCAGGCAAGAGGCCGATTGAGGTGAAGATCATCACCTATGGCGGTATCATCACCTCCATCAAGGTGCCCGACAAATGGGGTAATATGGAGAATGTGGCCCTCGGCTTCGATAATCTCTCTGATTATGAAACCAAGAACCCCTATTTTGGCTGTATAACAGGCCGCTATGCCAACCGCATCGATGAAGGGAGGTTCACCCTCGACGGCGTACCGTACTGCCTTGACATTAATAACCCTCCCAACTCCCTGCACGGCGGTTACGTCGGGTTTGACAAGAAGGTCTGGGAGGTGACGAAAGCGGAGGTCGGCCCAGACGGAGTGGTTCTCGAGTTGCACTATCTCAGCCTGGCGGGCGAGGGCTATGAGCCGGCCGAATGCGCCGACGGCGAGGCGGGATACCCCGGGAACCTCGACGTTTACGTCACCTACACCTTGAACAATAAGAACCAGATCGTCATGGATTACGTGGCAACCACCGACGCACCTACCGTCGTTAATCTGACCAACCACACGTATTGGAACCTGGCTGGAGAAGGGGAGGGCGACATCAATGACCACATCCTGTACCTCAACGCAGACCGCTTCACGCCGGTTGACCCCACCCTGATCCCCACCGGCGAACTCGCACCCGTTGCTGGAACGCCGTTCGACTTCACGGTGCCGAAACCAATTTCTGACGGCCTTCGTTCTAACGCTGAGCAGGTCGCCATCGGTAGAGGCTTTGACCACAACTGGGTGCTGAGCCGGCCCTCATTTGATGACACCTCCATGCTCCTGGCAGCTACCTTATGCGAGCCGGGCTCTCGCCGCACGCTGAATGTCTGGACAGAAGAGCCTGGCATTCAGTTCTACGCCGGAAACTTCCTGGACGGGACACTCTACGGAACAAGCGGTCGCGCCTACCGGCAAGGCGACGGCATCGCTTTGGAGACCCAGCACTTCCCCGACTCGCCCAACCAACCGGGTTTTCCCTCCACGGTGCTGCGCCCTGGCGAGACTTACGCGACCAGAACCATTTTTGAATTACTGGTTAATAAGGGACAATGCAGGACCAAATAGCGCCAGCTTGTCTGTATTTACGCTAGTCACGTTCGACCAGGCAATCTGAAATTGGAGCGGGTGCACAAGGAAATGCGCACCCGCTCTATCATTGACCAAAAATCGTTCCCAACGAACAGACCGCCCAATCACCTCTTTTCCACCTCCACCCACATCTGCTCCCCATCCGTGGTTAGCTCGATCCAGCCATTGCGGTCCGTCCGCAAAAGAGTGTAATCCTGTACAGCTTCCAGTGTCTCAGGGGAGGGCAGGCCATGATGGTCGCCGGGGGAGACACTGAGCAGAACAACCTGGGGGTGCAGGTGCTCGAGCCAGGCGGGCGGGTTAATCGGAGCATAACCGCTTTCCGCAAGCAGCAGGGCGGTCACCGGGGCGAGGCGATCTGGCAAGGATTGCAGGCTCTCGGTATCCATGCCCATGGGCAGCAGGGCGGAGAAGTTGCGCCATTCCAATTGCAGCACGGCGCCGCGGGCGTTGGCGCTCAGCACTCTGAGGATAGCCCCATTCCCCAGGTCCAGGGTTTGACCGCTCTGGGTGGGGATGGGCTGCATGCCTGCTTCGGAGAGGATGGATTGCAGGTAGCGGGCGGAGCTGGAGGCGTGCGTTGGACCAGCCCACACCACCTGATTTGGCGGGAAGCGCTCCAGGATGCCCGGCAGGGCGGCGATGTGCTCATCGGCCGGGTTGGCGATGACCAGGTAGTCGAGCTGGCGGTGGTTTAACGGCAAGCGACGCCCCAGGGCTTCGGAGAGGGCAGGAGCGCTGGGCCCACCGCCCACCAGCAAATAGCGGCCCTCGGGTGTTTGGATGAGCAGGGCGTCTCCGGATAGCGAAGCTGTGCTGACATCCAGAACAGTCAGGTGCAGGCGACCGTCTGGAACAGCATAAGCCGCCCGCCACACCAGGGCTGTTGTCACCCCCAAACCGAAGAGCACCAGCGAGGGCCGGACGGTTCGCAAAACGGCACGCCAGCGCTCGGCCGGCAGGCGGTTGGCAGCGAGCGTCAAGGCGAAGAGGGCGAGATAGAACAGCACAATCCAAGACAGGGATAATTCCCCTAGGGCGAGAGCGCCACCGGGGATGCGCCCCAGGAACTCAACCATGCGGATGGTGTAGACCACGAATGGCCAAGCCAGGTAAGCCGCGATCTGGCCCAAAGGGTAGGCGAGCATGGCAAGCAGCACCGCCACACCGCCCAGGATCATCACAGCTGGCTGGACGGGCAGGATGAGCGGGTTGGCGATCAAGGAGCTTAGCGAAAGGCGCTGGAAGTGATAGAGCGTGATGGGCAGCGTGGTCAGCTGGGCGGCCAGGGTGAAGAGGAAATACTCGCCCACCAGCCCTGCCATGCGCAGGGCGCTGGCAGGG
>DATCYX010000092.1:0-2631 GCA_036526235.1 Anaerolineales bacterium
AACACTTCGATCACGCTCTGGTGGGTCAGACTGCGTCCTATTCGCACCGCCAGACATTCGCGTGTGAACTCATCGATGACATTCAGGATACGGAACTTGACACCATTGTGCGTACGGTCCTCCATGAAATCATAACTCCAGACATGTTTGGGAAACGCTGCTCGCAAGCGTATGATCGAACCGTCGTTGAGCCACAAACGACCTCGTTTGGGCTGTTTGGCAGGCACCTTCAGCCCTTCCCGCCGCCACAAGCGCTCCACGCGCTTGTGGTTGACTTGCCAGCCTTCCTGGCGCAGCATGGCCGTGATGCGGCGATAGCCGTAACGACCATATTCACTGGCCAGCAATACCATGCGTCCTGTCAGGATCTCTTCGTCTTCCGTGATCCGTTTCGTGTATCTTTGAGTAGAGCGAGGTTGTCCCAATACCCGGCACACACGTCTTTCTGACACGTCCATGACGGCCTGCACCTGCTCGACCGCCTGACGACGTCTGTCCGGGCTGATCACTTTTTTTTGAGCACCTCCTTCAGGATCGCATTATCCAGCCACAGGTCTGCCACCAGATTCTTCAAGCGTGCATTCTCTTTTTCCAGTTCTTTCAGTTTCTTGGCCTGCGTGGTGTCCAGTCCCCCGTATTCCTTCCGCCAGCGGTAGTAGGTTTGCTCACTAATCTCCAGCACACGGCAGGCTTCCTTTGTGCTCTTGCCTTGGCTAAGCAACACTTCCGCTTCTCGCAGTTTCATGATGATCTGTTCTGCGGTAAATATCTTCCGTTTTGCCATGCTTTCTGCCTCCAAACTGGTCCAATCCTAACACTAGTTTTGGATCCGATTTTGGGGGGCAGGTCACTAGAATGAAACAGGTGGGACGTGGCGGATGGTATCCTAAGAAGCAGCATGACGCCTCACCGAGGATGCCAACCGGGGCAGGAGCATCTGGGTAGACCGACACCGCCCATGAGAGAGAAGTTGCATTCTCATCTCGTGTTGTTACTTGGTCGCTCGGTGGATTCTCGTCTGGACTACGAGTCCGTATCGGTGTGTATCACTCAAGCCCAAACATCCACGTCCCACCATCGACCATATAAGGAGAGTGTAGCATGAAGGAAGAGTTGTTTGCAAGACTTTCCCGGCGATACCTGGCACTGGATATTCACAAACACTACAGCGTTGTGGCTGGCGTGGACTTCGAAGGCCAGGTTATCGTCGAACCCGTGCGGATCGAGCACGCAGATCTGGAAAGCTGGCTGGCGAAACACATACAGTCAACAGATCATGTCGTGATCGAATCGACCACCAACGCCTGGCACATCTACGATCTGCTTGAACCGTTGGCAGAAAAAGTGTTGGTCGCCAACCCGATCAAAGTGAAGCAGATCGCGACTGCCAGAGTCAAAACAGATATTCGAGATACCCTGATCCTGGCGCGTATGCTGGCAGCCAACATGATCCCTGCCATCTGGGTCCCACCGGCGCACGTACGCAACCTGCGCTACCTGTTGTCACAGCGACGTCACCTGATGGGGATGCATACCCAGACTGTCAACCGCATGCACAGCGTTGCTCATCGTCATCATTTGAAGCATGCCAGAGGAAAACGCTTCAACCAGAAAAACACCAAATGGCAGCAGGATGAGCATTTGTCCGATTCCGAGAAATTCCAATTGGAATTGGAAATGACCACCAAGCAGCACCTGGCAGAGCAAGCCGGGAAGATCACCAAGAAACTGGCTCGCATGAGCCACCAGAAACCCTGGGCAGACAGCATGTTGTACTTGATGCAGCTGCCCGGCTTCGGCGTGATCACCGGCATGACCGTTCTGGCAGCCATTGGAGACATCCATCGCTTCGAGACTTCCGGACATCTGGTAAGCTACTCTGGATTGGTCCCTGGACTGGAGCAAAGCGGAGTGAAACTGCGCAACAAGCGCATCACCAAGGAAGGTCGCAAGGACTTGCGCTGGGCGATGGTCGAAGTGGCGCAGCGCGCCGTCAAATCCGATCCGCTTTGGAAACACCGTTTCAATGCACTGCAAAGACGCATGCACCGCAACCCCGTTCGGGCCGCGAGCCCGTCGGGGCGAGACGGCCAGGCAATCGTGGCCATTGCCCGTCAGTTGCTGGAACTGGTCCTGGTAGTTGAGCGACACAGATCGAGATGGCTTGACCCGCCAGCAATTCACGCGCTACTACCTGATGCGTTTGGGTATTGGACATGACCTGCAACGGATCGCTCTCAACCCAAAGCATCCACGCAGGCTTGCAAGTGAAGCCGAGCTTCTGGCACTAAGACCGGAACTCACCCAGATCGAGTAACCCAAGAACCTTCTTCCGTTCTACCATTACACTCCAGCGCAAAATGCGTGTGGGGATCTGGAAGGCTGCCTGTTGATTGAATTCTTACTTCAAAATCTCCCTAAAAAGAAAAAGTCCCAATGCCTTTTTCCTGGCTCGGGACTTTCTTCATTCACTTTTTCTCTCTTCCCTTGACACTGCTGTTAATCGGTGGGCGGCTGTTTTGCTAAACAGTATGAATCTCTATACATCGAGTCTTTTCATCAATGAAACCTTCATTGCCAGAGGAGTCGCGAATCCTTGCCCAGTTTTGGTCATGGTCGCCAAAAGGAATG
>DATCYX010000093.1:0-6226 GCA_036526235.1 Anaerolineales bacterium
GATCCGCAGCGGTGAAGAGTCGGTGGATTCCGCGCTTGCTCGCTATCCCGACCATGCGGATGAGTTAAGCTCGCTCCTGGAAACGGCTACCTGGCTGCAAGAGCGCAGAGATGCCCTGGCTCCACGGCCCGAGTTTATTGCCGCCTCTCGGCAGCGGTTGCTGGCCCGTATCGAGCAGGAAAAAGCTGTCAGTACGCCAAAATCGCTACGTACAGTGGGTGCAAGCGTTTGGAACACGCTCTTATCTCTCTTTGCCCAGAAACGCTTTGCTTACCAGTTTGTCGTTGCGACGATATTATTGGTATTTTTGATTTCGACAACCAGTGGTGTAGCCGCCGCAGCCCAACATTCAATCCCAGGGGACACACTCTATGGGGTTAAGATGAGCCTTGAGCAGATCCAACTGGCATTGTCCTTCAGCGAAGCCCGCCGCGCTCAATATTATGTCACATTTGCAGAGCGCAGATTGGTGGAGGTACAAAGCCTGGTTATCGAAGGCCGTTATGAATATTTGCACAATACCGTCGATCAATTTTATTCTCAAGCGAATGAGGCGTCCCGTTTGTTGCGGTCGCTGGGTACGACAAACACCTTGCTAGCCAGGGAATTGGCTAATAAATTAAGGAATGTCGTAGAAGGACAAATTTCCCTTATGCCTGTTCTCTCTCAAGCGGCTCCCCCAGATAGTCGCTCCGAAATCGAACGGCTGATGCAAATGGCAGAGCTAGTCAAGAGCGAGGCGCAAAATATCGAAGCTCTCATGGGAGGCACACCACTGCCAACCATAACGCCTACGCTGATAACCATTACTCCCGTTCCCCCGACGCCAGTACCCACCAAGACACCTGTACCTACAACAGCGCCAGTCGTTACCGTTGCACCGTTGTCGACACCTTTGTCTGCAAAGACGGAGGCCGCTCCCACCTCAACTGTTCGACCCTCGCGCACACCCGTGCCAACCCTGCAAAATAGCGGCAAAAAGCCGACACCCACACCTACCAAGGCCAGCCCGGCCAAACCAACTCGCAAACCCACGAAAGAGAAAAAAGAACCACCAGGTCTAGAAAATAGGCCTCCAAAGCCGACCAAAAAGAATAGTAAAGGTGGCTGAAGATTTCAGTCAATTTGTGTTTTAACTACCTGATAACAGAACTGTAAGCGTAATTAATACGCTCATGATGTAATATATGGATGTGCAGCGTGACATGTCGCGTAAGTGGCTTTTTTTGTACTTATTAAACGCATATTTACATGTGGTAATTATATTTTCTGCATAATGCATTGAAGTTTGAGGAAAAGGGTTTCTATGCTGGGTATTTTGCACAAATCTCGACAAGTGGACCGTGGACAGGGCATGGTGGAATTCGCCCTGGTATTGCCACTGTTGCTCTTGGTCATTTTCGGGGTGATCGAGACTGGTAGGTTACTTTTCGTTTACAGTGTAGTTTTCACCTCCACGCGCGAAGCTGCGCGGTACGGTTCGGCATCTGGACTCCTTACAGGAGCCTTGAATCAGTACCAGGATTGTAATGGCATTCGAGCGGCTGCCAAGCGTGTGGGCGTATTCGCTGGAATACAGGATAGCGATATTACGATCACCTACGATCGCGTGACAGGCACAGGTGTCTCTCCCTTGGGAAGTTGCCCCATTGGCGGCTCTGGACCAAAGCTTACCCTGGGTAATCGCGTAACGGTTCGGGTAACAGTCAACTACCGTCCTATTGTTCCAATTCCAAACTTTCCTACATTCCCCATCACATCGACCTCTTCTCGCACCATCTTGAAAAACATCTCTATCCAGGGCACACCGGTTGTCTCGTCATCTACCCTGCCTGTGGTCTACCTTTCGCCGGCTACCTTTGATCAAATTGAGGGTGATGATGGCAACACATCGATTGTGACTGTGGTGGCTTTGCTAAGCGGCGGCCCTGCGGAACAAAATGTCACTCTCAATTTCAGCTTGAGCGGCAGCGCCACCAAGGGAGTTGACTACACCGTAGACAAGAGCAGTCCAGTGATCATCCCCTCAGGCCAATCATCGACTGAAATAAAAATCACCGTCATCGGTGATGATCTCAGCGAGTTCAATGAGACGGTTGTCTTAACCATCGAGTCAACCATAAATGCCGAGCGAGGTGACCCGTCTATCTTTGAGCTGGCTATCCTCGATGACGACAGCGATCCGCTCGTCATATTTGCCCCGCCTTATCCCTTGCTGCCCATTCAGGAAAATTTGGGGTTTATCGACTTTGAAGTGCTCCTGGTGAATCCTGATGGAAGTCCGGCGACGTCTGGAAAGGATGTGGAGGTGTCTTTCAGCCTTGCAGGTGACGCAACCGAAGTAATAGATTATAAACCTCCGCCCTCCACGTTTATTATTCCTGCCGGGTCCAGCAGCAAAACGCTTCGGTTTGATATCGTCGAGGATACCATAGACGAACCAGATGAGATATTTATTGTGACGATGGTATCGTTTGTAAACGCCAATCCTGGCGCAAATAAGGTGCAAACAGCGACCATCAAAGATAACGATGATCCACCCTACGTCTCGTTTACCACAGATAGCCAGATCGTGTCCGAATCGATCGGCATTGTATTGATCACGGCTTGGCTGCAGGATGCATCGGGCGCTGAGGTCAAATCGGGCTTGCCCGTGAGTGTAGTGTTTAATGTAGAAGGCACCGCATCCAACGACGACGATTACACCATATCATCCAGTCCTCTCGAATTTTCAGCCGGCAGCTCGCGCGCGGATATTGTGGTCTATGTTACGAATGATAGCGTAGTTGAAACCGACGAGACCGTTATCGTGACCATGGGCGCATTGACTAATGCTCAGCAAGGTTCTCCTTCCAAACAGACGGTAACCATCACACCCAATCCCACCGTCTTCTTCACACTGGCTTCCCAAAGCGTACACGAAAACGTCCTGAAAGCAGACATCGAGGTTCAGCTTCTGCCAGCACAACCTGGTGATGTATCGGTAGCATTTAGTCTGGCTGGAACAGCAACCCAGGGGAAAGACTACACGCTAGAGACGAACAGCCCGTTGGTGTTCTCAGCAGGGCAAACCAAAGGTACTATTTCGCTGATCTTGGAATTGGACGAGTTGGATGAAGCGGATGAGACGGTACAGGTGACGCTTAGCTCACCAAGCGGCGGTGCCGTTTTGGGAACGCCGAAGGTGCACTTGCTCACCCTGATTGATGATAACCCACAGCCTTTCGTGTACTTTTCGTCTTCGGACCAATCGGTGGATGAAAACGCAGGGAATGTGAATGTGCTGGTACAGCTCAGCGCCGCCTCGAGTCTGCCCGTCACAGTGCCGCTCAGCCTGGGCGGGAGTGCGGCAAAAGGTAGTGATTACATCTTTAATCAAACCTCCGTGGTCATCCCGGCTGGCATTACGAGCACGTTACTCACCCTGCAAGTGATCGATGACATCCTGCCAGAAACATTTGAGACGATCGTGCTCGCCATGGAGACCCCAACCAACGCTGTGGTAGGGACTCCCGGCACGCATGCCATTACGATCAATTCCAATGACCTGCCTACCTGCAACATATTCAAGAGCACTGAAATTACCTTGAATGCTCCTGGTATGTACTTGAGTTTGCCACTATCCACCTCTGTATCAGATACGTTAATACTTAGCCGATTAACAATTTCCTGGCCGTCCGGCGCGCCGAACTCTCCCATGTTTGACAAGGTGTTATTTAATAATTTCGAAGTGTACGACAGCAACCATCCGCACTCACCAGTAACAGTCACCAACTGGATTGGTCTCCCCTCCAACCGGCAGCTTAACCCAAACCCATCTACGATTAAACTGACGTTCACGCGTGCACTCGATCCTGGAACTTACACATTGACCCTGTTATTCCACAATGAGACCACCGGTTTCGACTGTACACCAATACAAAGCAGCGCCACCATCCCGCAACCATAAATGAGGGAACCCGATGCGCACATACTATTGGATTCCTTCGCTGATCACTTTACTCACTTTCTTGGCCCTGCTGTTGCCAGCTGGCCTCGCACATGCCGATGTGAGCAGCGGGACAGTGATCACTGTCAATTCAGCAGTTGATGATGAGCTAAATGGCACATGTTCCCTGCGGGAGGCCATCCAGGCCGCCAACACGGACAGCGCGGTGGACGCTTGCCCAGCAGGGGACGGCGCAGATACCATCCTGCTGGGGGCAGAGATCTACCAGTTAAGCATTAAAGGGACCGGTGAAGAATATGCCCAGACCGGGGACCTGGACATTCGCGAAGACCTGGTCATTCGAGGGCAGGGCATGAATTCGACCGTTGTAGATGGCGGCGGCATCGACCGTGTGTTTCACATCTATTGGACTGACCCACATCCCGTGGTGCACTTTGAGCACTTGACTATCCAGAATGGAAATGTGACCAAAGATTTGTATGGGGGAGGCGGCATCCTCAACGAGTATGGCACAATCACCTTCCAGGCAGTATCTCTTGAGAATAACCATAGCATCTACGACGGTGTTGGATCCGCTGTGGGGGGCGGGATGGATAATTTGGGTACCGCGACGCTAATAAACTCGTATGTCAGTAACAACGGGGCTGATGATGGCGGAGGTATCTTCAACTCGGGCACACTCTCCATCTACCGCTCGACCTTGAACAACAACACTGCTACCCTTGATGAAGGCGGAGCGCTGGATAATTACGGGGGTACCGTAACATTAGAGGATGTCACCATCAGCGG
Organism: Anaerolineales bacterium; assembly: GCA_036526235.1. GTDB lineage: Bacteria > Chloroflexota > Anaerolineae > Anaerolineales > UBA4823 > DATCYX01. The sequence goes on from DATCYX010000093.1 coordinate 4,739, forward strand.
AAATATAGCCTTATTAGGCTCTGGCGGGGGCATCTTCAGCGATGGCACTTTCTTCATATCTAATACGACAATCTCCGGTAATACTGCCAGCATAAATGGCGGTGCGTTATACAACGCATCGGATGCCACATTGCAGAACGTCACCATCAGCGGCAATAGCGCAGCTTCCGGCGGGGGCATCTATAATACAGGTCACCTGGATATAACCAATAGCACCATCGTAGAAAATTCTGCTATCTCCGCTGAACCACCAAATGGGGCGAATATTGATAACGAGGATACGGTCACAATTGAGAACACGATAATCGCCCTAGGGCAAATTGCCCCTAATTGTGCGGGGTTGGCGGGGCTGACTTCGTTGGGACACAACCTAGAGGATGCCAATACCTGTAATTTGGATCACGCCGATGATCATCCGGGGGTAGGAGACCCATCTATAGATGTGCTGGCGAACAGAGGAGGCCCTACCTGGACTCACGCCTTGAATTCGTCGAGCCCGGCGATAGACACGGGGAATGACGACACCTGTCCATCTACAGACCAGCGCGGAGCCAACCGTGCTGGTGAATATTGTGATATCGGCGCTTACGAGTACGCTGGTGAGTTTTCCATCGAAAATGTTTTCCTACCATTGATCACGAGATAGTTGTAAGAACATATTCATTCTTTATTATTGATAAGTGTAGAACAGGAGTAACCTTGAAAGACAAAGCACTGCGCAGATACTCAGAGAAAGGCCAAAGCCTGACCGAATTTGCTATCAGCCTTCTTATCCTGTTGCTGCTTCTGGCAGGGGCAGTGGATGCAGGCCGGGCATTTTTTACCTTCATGTCTCTGCGCGATGCGGTTCAGGAAGGCGCCCTATGGGGATCATACAATCCCACGGAGACGGAACTCATCAAGGACCGGGTGAGGAAAGCCTCTAATCTTGTACAAGCGATTGCCGATGACCCCAACGCCACTTTGGACATAGATGTAGATATTGACGATGCTGCTTGCAACGGAAACGGCATCACCGTGCAGGCCACATACGAGAATTTTCCCATCACTATGCCATTTCTAGGTACGATCATAGGCAGTCAGAAAGTGCCGATCAGCGCCTCGGTGACGGATACCATCCTTGTCCCACCTTGCGAAAAATAGTGATGACTATGGGAGGTGTTTAATGTTGGATACATATACACAGGAAAAAGGTCAGGCGCTGGTGTTGATCACCCTGGCAATGGTCGTCTTGCTCGGCTTCACCGCCTTGGCGATCGATGGAGGCATGGTCTATTCAGACCGCCGCCACGCCCAGAACGCAGCCGATGCCTCATCCCTGGCAGGCGGCAGCGCGGCAGCGCTCCAACTGGAAAATGATCATATTACCTATGGAACCTGGGGTTGTAACAAAGGCGACATATTAGATGCTATGGACGCTGGGGAAGGCGCCGCCATCGACCGGGCAGGTGATAATGGCTTCTCGATCGATGCGAACATCACTGATTA
>DATCYX010000094.1:0-6677 GCA_036526235.1 Anaerolineales bacterium
TGTCTCCCGCTCGTTACGCGTGGCTGGCGACGAAATGGATGAAGAGATTGTTCAGTATATGCGCAACAAGTACAATTTAAGCATTGGTTTGCGCATGGCCGAACAGGCCAAGATATCAATTGGCTCAGCGTATCACCTGCCAGAAGAGAAGACAATGCTTCTACGTGGGCGTAACCTGGTAAGCGGATTACCCGAATCGGTAGAAGTTTCGTCTGTGGAAGTCCGCGAGGCGATCTCTGGCTCAGTGCAGACCATTATCGATACTGTGAAAGATGCCTTGGATGAGGCTCCGCCAGAGATCATTGCCGACCTGATGGATACCGGTGTCTGCCTGGCGGGTGGTGGTGCTCTATTGCAAGCCCTAGACCGCCGCCTGACGGAGGATCTCCGCATCAGGGTCTGGGTCGCAGAAGACCCCATGAGCTGCGTGGCGCGCGGCGCTGGGATGATCCTGGAAGACTTAGACCACCTGAATCATTTATTGGTTGGATTAGAACGTGGAAGCACAAGACATAGTCAATAGAAAATACCTGGCGATTCTATCTGGCATATCCTACCTGACGGAATCACCAATGCTTTAACATGAACACCCCATCAGATCGTCCTCGCTCACTGCAAACCGTGATCTTTATCCTGATTGCAGTGGGGTTGATTGCTCTTGCGCTGGGCGGCTACCTTACCCCTCTTTCCCGCATCTTACTCAATCCCATGGTCGCTGTCCAAACCTGGGTCGCGACGCGCTTTCAAGCTGTTCAGGATATTGTCAGCGCGCCACAAGACACTACCCGCCTTCGCCAGCGCAATGCAGAGCTGGAGGCTGAGGTAGCCCGCTTGCAGACACAGATCATCGAGTTGCAGGAGCAACTGGCTGAAACCAATGTGCTCTCTGCGCTAGTGGATTTCGCTCGCGCCAACCCTGAAAACCGCTATCAAGCCGCAGCAGTGATTGCCCGCGACCCCAGCCCCTTCCTGCAGTATGTAATCATCAATCGCGGCTCCGATGACAGCTTGCGGCGGGGCATGCCTGTGGTGACACAACAAGGGTTGATCGGGCGCATCGCTGCCGTCACAGCCGGTGCAGCGCGTGTCCAGCTCATCACCGATCCTGCCTCCACAGTCAACGTTCGCCTGGAACCATCCGGAGCCCAAGCTATCTTGCAAGGGCAGATCACCGGTGAGATCTTGTTGGACATGATCCCCCAAGGAGCCAATGTACAACCGGGCGACTTGGTGCTCACTTCCGGCTTGGGAGGCGGTTACCCGGCAAACATCCTCATCGGACAGATCTCCAGCATTCGCAGCCGGGACCAAGACATCTTCCAACGCGCTTCCATCCAGACAGTTCTGGATTTCTCGCGGATTAACATTGTCCTGGTGATCGTCAACTTCAAGCCGATCGACATCAACCCGCTCCTGCCCACACCCGTAGCACCGTAATCTTTAGAATCTGGCTTAAAATAGTGTCAGTGTCATGGCAACATTTATCGCAATACCTATCCTTAGTGGATTAATGATCCTGCAAAGCGGAATTATCAGCCGCATCCCGCTGCTCCAAGGCACCCCTGACCTGCTTATGCTTTTCATCCTGGGGTGGGCAATGCAAAAACGCGTCCAAACTGCCTGGCAGTGGTGCATCATCGGCGCGCTGATTTTCGGCCTGGCCTCGGCTTTGCCCTTGGGTACGCCCCTATTAGGATATGGACTGGCAACCGGCGTGGCGCTGCTATTGCGCAGGCAATTATGGCAGATACCTCTACTGGCGATGCTGGTGGCAGTTTTAGTTGGCACATTTGCCAACCATGCCATTTCCTTGATCGCTTTGCGACTGGTAGGAAATCCCATTCCCATCCCCCAGGCGCTGAACCTGATCACGCTGCCAAGCGCATTTCTAAACCTTATCTTTGCAATTCCAGCCTTCGCCATGATGGGTGATCTGGCGAACTGGCTTTATCCTGAGGCATTAGAGGCATGAACGAATCCCCTGCCCTGCACAACCAAGTGAACCCCTGGCGCATCTGGGTTTTCGCGCTAATCTTTTTGCTGGTGCTGGGAGTGTACATCTTCCGACTCTTCACACTGCAAATCATCCAGGGCCCGGTATGGTTGGCGCAGGCGACAGAGAATCGCACCCGAGCGATCAACCTTCCAACCGAACGTGGTGTGATATACGACCGCAACGGTGTTGTGCTGGCGCGCAACATCGCTTCCTACAATGTTGTGATTACAGCTGCAAACCTGCCTGACGACCCCGGCGAAATCCAAGAGATTTTCCGCGCGCTTTCGGCGCAAATCGATGTCCCAATTAATCTAAACGAGATCAGCGAAGAAAATCCCTACGTGCCTTGTGTATCCGATCACGGCATTGCTCAGATTGTAGAGTATGGCGAATCATCAACACCATTTCAACCAGTGCGCATCAAGTGCGATGTCGAACGCATCACTGCAATGGTCATTCAGGAAAAGGCCAACGACTGGCCTGGTGTAGGCATCGAGATTGTGCCTATCCGCGATTATCCCACTGGCGTGCTCACTGCCTCGATGATTGGTTTCCTGGGACCCATCCCAGCCAATCGGGCGGAGGAATTTATTTCGGTAGGTTTGGATCCCAACCGTGACAAGGTAGGCTATGCAGGCATCGAACTGCAATTCCAGGACACCTTAGCGGGGAAAAATGGACAGCGGGTTATCGAGGTTGATGTAGCCGGAAAAGAGATGCGCACCATTGGCGAGACTCAGGCACCCGTCCCCGGCCAAAATCTGATTCTGACTCTCGATACCCGATTACAGTCTGCGGCGACTGCCATCGTCCAACGGGAGATCAATTTCTGGAATACATATTTCGGCGAAATCAGGTCAACCAGCGCGGTTGCTATCGCCATGAACCCAACGACCGGTGAGATTCTCGCTATGGTTTCCTATCCATCCTACGAGAACAACCGAATGGCGCGCCTGATACCAGCGTATTACTATAATCAGTTGGTGCAAGATCCTGCCATCCCGCTGCTTAACCATGCGGTGGGCGACACATTACCAGCTGGCTCGGTATTTAAACTGACAACCGCAGTCGGCGCTTTGAACGAAGGCGTGGTCACCCCTGAACAGGTGCTAGAGACTCCGCCCCAAATCACAGTCAGCGAGACCTTCTCTCCCAACGAGCCTGGTCGCCCACGCGAATTTGTGGACTGGAACGAGGCTGGCTTTGGACGTTTGGACTTTTTGGGTGGCATCTCTAACTCCAGTAACGTGTATTTCTACAAGCTGGGTGGAGGCTATCAGGATGAAGTTCCCGAAGGGCTGGGTGTCTGCCGCTTGGGCACATACGCCCGCGCACTCGGTTATGGCGAGTATCCTGGCACTGGATTGCCGGAAGAGGAGAGAGGCTTGATCCCTGACCCACAATGGAAACGCATCACGCGCGGCGAAAGCTGGTCAACGGGTGACACCTACATCGCCAGCGTAGGTCAGGGGTATGTACTGGCAACTCCTCTGCAAGTGCTGCTCTCTGCCACCACCATCGCAAATGACGGCAAGCTGATGCAACCGACGCTGGTGCGAGAAATCGTAGATGGGGAAGGCAATCTCGTCCAACCCTTCGAGCCAAACATGAGATGGGACATCACCCAGGATGCCATCATCCAGGAGTTCGAAGAAACCACCTTACGAGGATGCGAGCCAATTGAGGGGCGCACCAAGACCGTACAACCGTGGGTAGTTGCCAAAGTACAAGAAGGCATGCGCCGAGCCGTGACTGATGGAACTCTGCAGAGAGAGTTTGTCAACGCGACCATAGCTGCGGCGGGTAAAACTGGCACTGCTGAGTACTGCGATAAATATGCCCTGGCGCGCAATCGCTGCATCCCGGGCGAATGGCCTACCCATGCCTGGACGGTCGCCTATGCTCCCTATGAGAACCCAGAAATCGCCGTGGTAGCATTCGTCTATAATGGCGGTGAGGGCGCCAGTGTCGCCGGGCCAATTGTATGGCAATTGCTGAATGCTTACTTTGAATTAAAAGCAATCGATGTTGCCCAGCAGGCACCGTGAGTTGATGCTATAATTCCTGCGATATGCAACCGGCGGTTAAAATAAAAGGTATTCGCGAAGGCCTGCTGATCGCTATCGGAGAGGGTGCTTGGGATGAAGTGAGCACTGATCTCCTGGCAAAGCTAGATGAGCAAGGTACCTTCTTAAAAGGCGCCCGCCTTACGATCGACGTGGGCAACCGGGTGCTCAAAGCGGTTGATTTAGGCAAGATGCGTGACGCTCTATCTGAGCGCGGCTTAGTACTGTGGGCAGTGCTGAGCAACTCGCCCACCACAGAGCAAACCGCACAATCCCTGGGGATGGCGACCCGCCTTACCAAACCACATCCGGAGCGAGAAGCCAAACCGCTGGACACCAGCGTACACAGCGGAGAGCAAGCCGTATTAATCCACCGCACGCTACGCTCGGGTTACAGCCTGCATTTTAATGGTCATGTGGTGGTCATCGGGGATATAAACCCCGGCGCGCAGGTGATCGCATCTGGCGATGTGGTTGTCTGGGGCAGGCTGCGCGGCATGGTCCACGCCGGGGCGGGTGGCAATACAGACGCACTGGTCTGCGCGCTGGATTTAGCTCCCACCCAACTGCGTATCGCAGATCAAATTGCCATCACACCTCAGCGGCGCGGCAAGCCTCAGCCTGAAATGGCACGCCTTAAGGACGGGCAGGTGGTTGCAGAAACGTGGAACCCTAAAAAGAAGTAACCTGAGAAGAGAGGGTTGAATAGCTTAATGCTCTCATTCTCCAGCATCTAATTTATTTATCGGAGATATTATGGCAGGGAAAGTTGTCACAGTAACATCTGGAAAAGGAGGCGTGGGCAAAACCACTGCCACCGCCAACTTGGGTGCCGCTATGGCATCCGATGGGAAAAAGGTTGTTTGCGTCGATGCCGATATCGGTCTGCGCAACCTGGATGTTGTCCTAGGTTTGGAAAATCGTATTGTTTACGATCTTGTTGATGTAGTGGAAGGACGCTGCCGCTTACGCCAGGCACTGATCAGAGATAAACGCCTGCCCGAACTCTTTCTTATCCCTGCTGCCCAAACTCGCGATAAAAGTGCGGTATCACCCAGCGATATGATCCGCCTCTGCGATGATTTGCGACAGGAATTTGATTGGATCTTGATCGATTCTCCCGCCGGTATCGAACGCGGCTTTCGCAACGCCATTGCCCCTGCCGACATCGTCTTGGTAATCACCAACCCCGAGGTATCGGCAGTACGGGATGCGGATCGCATCATTGGCTTGATCGAGGCCGAGGAAAAAGGGCCAGCACGTCTGGTGATCAACCGCATTAAACCTGACATGGTCAGGCGTGGGGATATGCTCTCTGCCGACGATGTGCTGGAGTTACTCGCCGTCGAGCTGGTTGGCCTCATACCTGAAGATGAAAATGTCATCACCAGCACCAACCGTGGGTTGCCGATTGCGCTTAATGGCAAAAGCCGCGCAGGACAGGCTTTCCGCAATATTGCCAAGCGTCTTAGTGGTGAAGAAGTGCCCTTCTTGGAAATGGCAAATGATGGTAACTTAATGGGGCGGCTGGCACGCTTATTCCGCCCGGGAGGCAATTGAGATGAGCCGTTTCTTCGATCGTCTTCTCGGACGTGACCAAAAGAGTGCCAGACAGGCGAAAGAGCGCATGAAGCTGGTTCTCATCCACGATCGTACCGATCTGACACAGAGTACCATGGAAGCCCTCAAGGATGAGCTGATCGCCGTCATCTCCCGCCATGTTGAAATAGAACCAGAAGCAGTGCGCATAGAGATGGCACAGGATGGACGCGAACAACGCTTGATTGCCGATATTCCCCTGCGAACAGTCCGGCGCCGTCGTGTGGGATAATGACAGGTGTGCTTGAGAAATCTGCCCGATTGACCTGATCCAACTGGGCAGCAATTTTCTCAGCAAGTTGTGGATTGTTCATGCAAACAAGTTCGTCTTCAAATTGGCGACATTTCGATTTCTGGCTCTTTGGGGCAGTGGTGGTCTTAACCATCTTCGGCATCACCATGATCCGCTCTGCGGTAGCCGGGAATATCGAGTTGACTACTGAGACCAACCTGGTCAATCGGCAGATCACCTTTACCATAGTTGGTTTTGTCGCCATGTTCTTAACCGCCAGCATCGACTATCACTACTGGTCGTCTGCCAGCAGGGTATTGTATCTGGGCACTGCTGTGGCGCTGATCATATTAAATGTGATCGCCCAAACTGTGTTTGGCTCGGCACGCTGGTTCCAGGTTCTAACCATCAATATCCAACCTTCCGAGATCGCCAAAATCGTCATCATCCTGGTGCTAGCTGATTTCTTCACCCAAAATTATGAAGAAGTCGGCAACCTCAAGATCATCAGAAACAGTTTGCTGTATACACTGGGGATCATGATCTGGGTGTTACTCCAGCCCAACTTGAGCACATCCATCGTAATTATGGTGATCTGGTTCTCCTTGTTGTGGGCAGGTGGTTTGAAATTGAAACACCTGCTGCTCTTCATCGGCATCGGCCTACTGGCCGGCATCATCCTTGTGCCGATCATGATCCAGCTAGACATTATCAAGGAATACCAAATTGCTCGCGTCACCAGTTTCTTATTCCCTGATCCAAACGCCCGCTTCGGCGATATTTA
>DATCYX010000095.1:0-2971 GCA_036526235.1 Anaerolineales bacterium
CGAGAACCTGGCTCACCACAACTTGATCAGCCTGATGCTCAGCACTCGCATCTCCACCAACCGGCTGGTGGACATGTTCGATCAAGCCATCCTCTACCTGCACCTCGGCCTAGAACCGGACGAAGTCGCTGAAGCCCGCAAAAAATTGCGCAAATACGGCATCCGTACTGCCACCGACCTTGATGCTGCCCACAAAACCGCCGAGGAACGCAAGAACAGCGACGAATTTCACAAGTTCCTGATGATCCTAGAAGACGATAACGCCCAACCCGCGCCGCTCTCCCGAATCCAGACCATCCTAGACACCTTGCGGGATGACGACTGGATGAACTACCTGCACAATTGGCGTGAACTCAACCAGAGCAGCGTCCAGACCTACACTCTTAAAGGCATCAACCTGGTTCGGGTCGAAGACCGCGTCCAACAAGACCTGGAGATGGCCTATTGATCCCAACGACAATTACTCGAGTGGTGAACACGTACAACAAACTGGTAGTTACCCAGGGCATGGGACAAAGTGTGTACCTCGCCCAAGACACGATCTGGATCTGAGAACGTTCCTGGAATTATGGAGTCAATCCAGCGAATAGGTGAGCGCCCAACACCTGCATCAGCCGACGCACCTCCGCGCCGCAAAAAGGGCGACGCTCCAGCGCGCGAAGATACGCTTGAAGCCCTCCTGCCGGGCGATGGCTGCCATAGGCAACACGCCGCCGTGCAGTAGATCTGGGAGCGCGTCCAGGCGACGGTGCGCAACGATCATTGCGGTTGGCGCAAAAGACCATATCTTTTTCAATAAGCCTGGTTGATGAACTGTTCGCCAAGATCATCGTTAGTGCGAATGCTCACTTGCCGGTAAAAATATGAACCATCGATAGTGTTAGAGATGGTGATTTTATATCTGGAAGATGCCGGGCAAACATCGGGCATTTTTGATTCCTATGCTATACTAATTACGGACAATTTACTCCGCATAACACACACGTGATTACACGTGACCACAACAAGACATCGTCGACGAAAGCCGCACACGTGAACGCGTGGGCGGTTTTGTTGTTTTTCGGCCCAATTGAGCAGGCAGGCGTTTATTAGAAGATACTCAATGACTCGAGTTTAGACAAAACGCGATTGATAGTGCAAGGTATTTTCTGTAATTTGGTCTGGTGACCCTCGTAAACCGGTAAAGAACTTTAAGAACTTGATATGTAGGTTGTGGAAAAGTGGACACCGCTTCGTTCTTGCTCACTTTTCTTCAGCACCTACTACGGCGACGGCAACAAGACACTGGCGCCGCACAATTGCTCGACGATGGCGGTCACTTTGCGGGAGGAAACGCCTTGGACGTACATCTCGGTCAACGTCAGGGTGAGCGCCTGCTCGCCCACGGGCTACGCCCGAAGGGCTGTAGCTGCGCTGTCCTTTTTCCAGCGCTTCTGGGTAGAAGCCACCTTCACGGACCTGGGCAACATCCAGCTTTAGTTCGCCCAGGCGTGTCTTGATGGTCTTTGGCTTGCTACAGTTGGCATGCCCCTGTCGGTCTGGAGTATGTTGGTAAGGTGCGGCTCTCAGATACTGCTGGCGCTCGGCCTGCATGTCCGCATTGATCACGATCCAGATCAGCTCCGGTAGAACATCAAAGCCTTGGGCTGCAATCTGTTCCAGCAGTTCGGATGATAAGGTAAATTCGCCTTGGTAGATCATGGTGGCTCCACTTTCCTGAAACTGGCAGCTTGTCGAAGGATACACCAGACCTGCCGTTTTTGTACCGGTTATAAGTTACAGAATGAAGGATACACTTCTGGAGGCAATGTATGGAAGCTGTATTAATCCTTGGAGTTTTGCTTATCTTGGTTGGAGTGATAGGCCAAGTTAAAGCAAAAGAAATCGAGATTGGGACAAAAAACCCCATTGCTCGGATAATAGTAGGTTTGCTGGGAGTAGCAGTTTGTATTATTGCCATAAGCAAAATCTTTGATGTTCCCTTAATACCTGAAAAAACTTCAACACTCACCCCAACACATACGCCCACATCTGTACCCACAGCCACAGAAGCGCCTTCCCCGACTCCTTTCCCTACCACACCAGTGCCAACGACTACTATATCAAATCCAGTTTTGGAAACCGAAACTCCAACAGTTACTTTTATCCCAACCAATACATCTGCACCCGACATTACACCAACCCCCACTAACACCCCAACACAAATTATTCAGCAAAATCAAGTTCAACAAATCGCATTTGTTAGTGAAAGGGTAAATGGTATTCCCCAAATATTTCTCATGAATGAGTATGGAGAGAATCTCGTTCAATTGACAGACGAAAAGGATGGTGCTTGCCAACCCACTTGGAATCCAGATGGGTCAAAAATTCTGTTTATTAGTCCCTGCAACCGCCGAGATGATTCGTCTTATCCTGATGCATATTTGTTCGTCGCAGAAGTTGACTCAAACCCAACAGGACTCATTGAAAAATTTAGGATGCGCCTTTTAATAAGCCAATTAGGTGGCGCATTTGACCCTGTTTGGTCTAACGCCGGAATAATATTCACTAGTCTCGAATCTGGTAGACCCCTTCTCTATATGCTGGACTCTGAAGGATTGAATAAAAAGTTGGTAAGCAATAGATACACGAGTGGAGATAGACAAGCTACTTGGTCACCTGACGATGATATGGTCGTATTCAAGAGAGATGTCGTCAACTATCTATATTTTGCGTCCATAACTGCAGATGAGTGGGAAAAACCGAACGGTGATTTATCACGACAGCAAGTCACAAAAAATTCCAATGGTATTGTAGAGTCCCCCGATTGGTCTCCAGATGGAGATTATATTGCTTATGTTACTCGGAAATGTGAAACTTGTTCTAAAGAAATTCATATCATTAAATGGGATAATAAGGGTTTCCGGCCACAACCCATTGTACCTGTAATGTTTGATAACGCTGACCCTGATTGTTCTCCTGATGGGATATG
>DATCYX010000096.1:0-4842 GCA_036526235.1 Anaerolineales bacterium
AGATCACTACCGACAATTGGAAGGCCGAACAATGGTGCAAGCAGGCATAGATTCAACATAGCAGCCAGCAGGGTGAACATCCCCGGAAAGATCAAAAGCCAGGAGAGACCGCCAAATCGATCCCAAAGGATACCGACGATGATCAGGCATATCCCAATGGCTATGCGCAATATTCGCCCTGCACGGCTGCTTAATAATCGGAAATAGAAATACATGGCGGTATGTGATACACGGTTGCAAGTTTTGAACCAACCTAACAATTTTGTTAGGTCGTCAAGATTACTTTCCCCCATCTCAAACTCCTGCTTATCAAAAAAACAGGAGTTGTGAGCACCTAGACCCACAACTCCGTGTTTCATATATCACACTTCTAATCAACGAACGGGGCATTAAACTCCGGTGTTAAGCAACCCTATCTAGACGCAACAGCAAGATGCTACCTACTCACCCCCTATGCTTCTGAGGGGAAAACGACCTCTTCCCTTCCCGTCAGCTTATCCTGTATGCGCTCCACAACAATATCCAGATGCCGGGCCTTGTTGACAAAATCCAGGTCGTCCGTGCGGATGGTTAATACTGGACATATATCGAAATTTTGCATCCAATCGTCATAAAAGGAATCTAGTAAAGAGAGATATTCTGCGGAAATGCCGCTCTCGATGGCACGCCCCCTACGCTGGATGCGCTTTATCAACACCGAGACTGGCGCTCTGAGATAGATCAACAGATCAGGGGGTGGCAACTTGGAAACCAATAGGTCAAACACCCGGCGATAGGACAGGTAATCGCGTTCATTAAGATTATCCAAGTGGTGTAGCGCCCGGGCAAATATATAAGCATCCTCGTAAATACTACGATCCAGGATTGCCGACTCTGGCATGCTTGCCAGCTCCAAGTATTGTTTTGCACGGTGCCCGAGGAAAAATATCTGTAGATGGAACGACCAGGTGCGCATGTCAGCATAGAAATCAGGCAGATAAGGATTATCTGACACCGATTCGAAAGCGGTTTTCCAGCCCAGACGGGCACCAATGCGCTCCGTAAGGGATGTCTTACCGACCCCAATATTGCCAGCAACAACGATGAGACGTTTTACCATTTAAATCTCCTTAAGTTTTTTCCCAGCCTACGACTTGCATAGCACAATCCATGTCGTCTCTATTATTAGTTTGATCATCAATTGTGCTATAACCCAATGACCATTGACGCTCGATAAACACACCCACCGAGGTAGCCAGTTGATGATTATAGCATCACCCAACTGTATCCAGATTGTTATTCCAGCTGATCGATGACTACCCCCCCGGTACAGACACTTCTGGGACTTCGACGAAGCCCGCCATCATACGTTGTCACATCTCGGCTGGATTACAACCTTCTGCACTCATTTGAGACATCATATTTTGCATCATGCCTGCCATCATTTGCGACATCATCTTGGGAATCGCTTTCGTGGCGAGCATAACGAAAACACCACCAAATGCTGCTCCCAAAAATGCTGCAAACACATAACCCCTATTCTGAGTACTTACATAAGACATGGTATTAGCTCCTACTGGATTGAAAATCACTAACTTTTACCATTTTTCCCTAGACAAGGAATAGCTACATTCTACAAGCTGAATTTCCTAAGGCGCGACGGATTGCACCAATAGCAGCGGATCATCACTCATCAAACCATCCGCACCGAAAAAGCGCATAGCGCGAAACATCAATGGGTGTTCCATTACACCAAACCAGACGAAAACCTGACGTCCCTCTCTATGAGCCTGCTGAATCATTGAAGGAAATATCAAGACCATTTCAGCCATGGGGCAAACAAACTGGGAATCGGCAGGTGGATTGCTGATGTCAAACTGCCAGAGACCATAGAGAGCACAGAAATTTAGGTCGGGGTTTAATCGATGCAGTGTATCTAGCGAGGCAGGTTCAAATGATTGCACAACAGTCTGGTCAACATAATCTAGCTCTTCCAATTCTTGCATTAATTTCGTTTCAATGCCTGGATAGAGGTGTGCTGACTTTGTCTCTGGAAGTATTTTCACACCGTTCATTTTCGCTAGCCTGACCACTTCCTCAAAAGTGGGCACTTGTTCTCCACTGCCTGCATCTAGTGCACGTATTTGATCCAGGGTGAGATTCCTCACCTCACCCATTCCATTGGTTGTGCGGTCCACGCTCTCATCGTGGATTACAACCAGTTCATCATCTTTCGTCATTTGCACATCAAATTCAAGCCAGTCAACGCCCTGTTGTATGGCTGTACGGAAGGCAGACAGCGTGTTTTCGGGTGCGTGTATTGGGCCTCCTCGATGAGCGATGTACTGTGTCGGCGTGATTGGCTTGCTACGCAAATATGCTTGAATACCATAGTACAACCCAGGAATTGCAAGAATGGCAAGGAGGGTCGCAAAACATCCTATAACTCGGGGACGAACACGATTTTGTTTTTTGGCATACATTACCGCCTCCTCAGTATTATTGGTGTTATCCCCTCCTCAATTGTACACATTAGCGACAATTTCTATAGACCGATTCGCTATATACATCACGCTAGTTCACCTAAAGCATTAGCGGTTCTCCCGCGCGATATATATTGACTTCGCCATCCTTGTATAACGTGATAGCCCCCTTACCATACACATTCCATTCCCCATCCAAGCCATCATCAATCATTCCTGTCTGCTCATCGATCCCAATAAGGATTACTCCAGGTAATAAAGCTTGAAGACGCGAGGCCCATCCCTTACCAAAGCTATTATGATGCGGGATTATACAAGCATTTGGGATCAAATTCAATCCATCAACAATCTTATTTGTTTCTGGGCTGTAATAGTACTGGCACAGGACCATTGCTCCCGCACTGCTACCTGCAATGACCGCTCCAGCGTGATAGGCTGACAGGATCGCCTGCCAGCTCATGCTGTTCGCTAGCGTATTCCCAAGGTATTCGGGAAAACCACCCAGCAGGTAGATGAGGCTCGAACTATTTAGCGCCGTTGTGATCGAATCTTCATCGGCAGAAACCTGATCGATCAAGGGCAAAAGGGAAACACTGTTTGCACCCAAGCGATTGAACCATCGCACACCGTTGAGACCTGCGCGTTGGTGGTTACGGTCGGGTGCTGCAGCAGCAGGGATGATAGCGATAGGTGCATTCAATCCGCCAGCAAGCTCAATAGCCCGTAAATCGGGTTCAGCCATTTTTCCACCAAATTCAGATCCGCCTTCTAAGAGGATATACCCTTTGTGCATTTCACAACCCTATTCTGACCAGCTCCAAACTGAATAATGCTGTAGACAAACGCGTGTCATGACATAAGCATCGAATGAACAATCCTTCAACTGCACAGGTGAGCCACAGAGCTCAAAAAGTTGTATGCAACTCTATTTTATTATGAAAATATTTGAATGTATGAAAAGGGTATATTTGAATTTACCTTAATGGTCGCCAGCTGGCCTAATTCCGGCCGCTGTGCTCCAGCGTATTCAACGTCAAGCATTGGTTTATTTAGTCAGATTTTCTGCGCTTCTGCACGCTGCAGGATTAACGCAGTCCATTTTTTCGCCCTCTCGAGCTCACCATCGTACAATGGGCCATCTTTCCCGACCACGTGAAAGGTTTCTGGATGGATGACGCGTTTTCCTCCCAGTCTGCGAAGTTTTTGAGCCAGTTTTGGTGCCGCGGTGAAAGGGGCCAACCACATCGACATTTTGTAGGATGTGTCAAAAGCGGCTGTTAGCTTGCCTCGCAAGATTCGCCGGGGCAGCGATTCAAGAACTGGGCGAACCACCTCGGGTAGATTCATCCGGTGCGTTGGGCTTCCCATAATGATCAAATCTGACTCATCGAGCTCAGAGGCTGAGAGTTGGTTTGTAGATATCACCCGAACAGTTCCACTGGCTTCCAGCACGCTCGCAATCGCCTCTGCGACTTTTTGGGTATTGCCAAATTTTGAAAAATATACAACCGTTGATCTCATTAGTATTCCTCCAATCAATTTACGATATATTGCCAGCTTCCTGGACGTTCGATTTTCGCAAGGCGTGCCAAGCGAAATCAGCAACCTGCTTGGGGTCCAGCCAGATCTGGCCATCTTCGCTAACCTGTGAGGCTGTGCCCAGGTAGATGGTCATCAACAGTGTACCCATGGAGTTTGGTTCCACCTCCCGAAAGATTCCCTCATCAATCCCTAAGGCAACGATTTGTCTACTGACATACTGAAAAAGTGACTGGTAAGCCTGATAGAGCTGCAGCTTAAAATCTGGGTTTGGTCCATAGGTGGTGTTGATCAGGACCCGTGTTCGTGCGAGATTCTGCGACACGAATGCAAAGCCTGCTTCGAAAAATCGCTCCAGCCGACGGCGGGGGTCGTCTTCTTGATTTACATAAGCGATGATTTCTTCAATGTGCTGCTCAGCTGTCGTCACTAGCAGGTCCAAGAAGAGTTCTTCTTTGCTAGCAAAGTAATTGTATATAGTGCCCTTGGCGAAGCCCGCTGACTTGGATATATGGTTGATATTTGCCTCCGCATAACCCTTGTGGGCAAATTCTTCGGCTGCCGAGTCTAATAACAATTGGCGGGTCCTGCTCAAAAACTGCTCTCGTTCTTCTTTTTTGTAGCGCACCATCGAAACCTCTCTTTATATGGGTGGGCAGTCACCCATATTATTGCACAAATAACGCGGTCTGTCAAGATAATTAAGTGACCTTCGGACGAAAGTTCGGACAAAGTCTTGCAAAACAGAGGTGGTATCTACATTTACATAAAGAATTTGATCGCTATGTGCCTGGATCAGATCCCTTAAAGTCTGCGGAGAACGCAAAGCCAGCAAGGGTGC
>DATCYX010000097.1:0-3401 GCA_036526235.1 Anaerolineales bacterium
AAATTGCGGGGAGCAAGAGCAATGCTGGCTCTTTGTCAACACAAACAGGCCTTGAAGCATCTTGCTCTTCAATACTTGCCGCTTGAGTCACCCGAGCAGCCTGATCGCAGAAAAGGTCTGGCGCTGGATAAATTAGACAGAAGTGAGTACCTGCATGCACATATGCCCATTTTCGACGGCCCTGATCAGGACAAACCCTGGATGGAAGAACTATACCGCTATGTACATTGGCATTGAATTCTCTCTTTTGGAGATTCTATGGAAATTCTTGACAGTAACACATGAGACAGGATTCGTTGCCATAAATCCAGCTCTAGGCTACAATCATGGCGTGAATTGGGACATCCTTGGTCACGCTTGGGCTGTCGACCTGCTGCGCCAACACGTTGCGCAAAGCAGCTTCCGCCATGCTTATCTCTTCACCGGACCGCAGGGCGTGGGGCGGCGCACGCTGGCTGTGCGTCTTGCCCAGGCGTTGAACTGCCCGCAGCCGCCTGCCCCAGGCGTGCCCTGCCGCACATGCCGGACCTGCACGCGCCTGGAAGCCATGCAGCATCCCGACCTGGCGATTGTCCAGGCTGAACAAGTGGGAGGTACGCTCAAGGTAGACCAGGTACGCGAGCTGCAGCACAGCCTCTCCCTGGCTCCATACGAAGCGCGCTACCGGGTAGCGCTGCTGTTGCGCTTTGAAGAAGCCCACGTCAGCGCCGCTAACGCCCTGCTCAAAACCCTGGAAGAACCTCCGCCTCAGGTGGTGCTCATTCTCACCGCAGAAAACGCCGAAAACCTGCTACCCACCATCGTCTCGCGCTGCGAAGTATTGCGTTTGCGCCCCTTGACAGCGGAGATGATCAGCCAGGGCCTGCAGGATCGCGCTGGGCTATCACCTGATCAGGCGAGCCTGATCGCCCACCTATCCGGCGGGCGCCCGGGTTATGCCTTGCATCTGAGCCAGCAGCCCGCCGAGCTGGGACTTCGCCAGGAATGGCTGAAAGATCACCAGCACCTGCTGGCAGCCAGCCGCGTAGATCGCTTCGCATTTTCGGAGAGTCGCTCAAAGGACAAAGAACTGTTGCGCCAGATTCTGATGGTCTGGCTCTCCCTATGGCGCGACGTTCTGCTACAAGCCTCAGGCGCCTCTATCGCTCATACCAACTTAGCATTGGGAGCAGAAATCGAGAAAATGGCGTCTGACGTGGGCTTGCAAGGCGCCTCGGCAATGGTCGCTTCCCTGCAGCGCACCCTGGATCTGATCGACCGCAACGTCAACGCCCGTCTAGCATTGGATGTTCTCTTGCTCGACCTGCCGCGTATGAATTCAACAGAAATCCGCTGATCTGTTATGTTAATAGGGTTTTCCCAAAGTCGAAAGCCTTTGAGAAAACCCCGATTCGATCACTGACCGGTCGGAAGGATGTATTCGGTTAAATCGGTGTTGAATACCGTCTCTTCGATTTCAACCACCATCCAGGGGGTAGCTTCATCCTCCCAGGTGGCTGAGATTTGAATCGGCTCATTTGAATTCTCCCCCCGCATCAGCTCTGTCCGCCAGCGGATTGTGCCGACTTTCTGATCTCGATAGCGTAGGGTTTCCATCCC
Source organism: Anaerolineales bacterium (assembly GCA_036526235.1). Taxonomy (GTDB): domain Bacteria; phylum Chloroflexota; class Anaerolineae; order Anaerolineales; family UBA4823; genus DATCYX01. The sequence continues at coordinate 1,600 of DATCYX010000097.1, forward strand.
GCGCAGGTATCCAGTCTGCGGGTCGAACTGTACCGTGAAGACCTGTTCGCTTTCCCCAAAGGGCACATAGGCTTTTGCAGTGTTCTCATCCACGGGCTCCCAGCGCACGCGCCCATCGGTGAGTATTACCGCCGGAAAAAATGCAAAGGTTTCCGCCCATAAGCCCTGGTTTGCTGCGCTGTCCACCTTGGGATCATTTTCCACAACCCCAAAGGGTAATTCAAGCCGGCTGTGACCGCCCAGGTAGTGCTCGTTCACTTTCATCACTGGGTAACCGTAAAAGGTGGCTTCGATGTAATGGCGGTAATCCTGACCGGCTATGTGGCTGAAACGTAATCGAGCTGGGAAGGTGATTCCCATGAAGCGCAGCGTGCCGCGCATGCTGACGACCGCAGAATGGTACTCTGGCACTTCATCGCCATGACGCATACGGTAAAAGCGCTCTACGGGTACTGGTAACCCAGCAGGAATGGGGCTTGTTATCAGCGGAGCGGGTAAGCCGGTATATGGCCGAAAGGGAGCCGGTTGCATGCGCAGGCCGAACACCATCGCCAGCACCAGCAAGAAAAAGACATCGATCAGCGCGCCGCGGAAGGCTGCACTCCAATCCAACGTACACAGCACGATCGATAAAAGGGCTGCGCCCAGCATCAGCGGCGCCCAATTCGATTTACCAAGGGCTAGTGCAATAGCTGCGATCACAAAGCCAAGCGTCGCCAGCAACCACAAGAAGCTGAAAACCCGCATTCCCGCCATGCCCACCTCCAGCCGTCCTGCCAGCAAGCTGGTTTTATAGGGAAGCTCGTTGATTTTCGCCAATGGCCAGTAAGCTGCGAAGCCCATCAGGTGGATCAGGCCGTGGATTCCGGTCAAGACTGCCAACACGATCGTAAGAATCCGTAACATCTCAAACGCTCCTTTGATCAATCGCCTGGGTGCCGCGCACAAACAGCGCTGCAAGCGGGCGAATTACTTCATTCGTTGTCAGCCTGGGTGAAAGATTGCCTTGAAACAAGTATTCAAATACAATGTTGGAGGAAAACAGGCTATCGAACGCAGATGCCAGCACTTCCGCTGGCAGGTCTGCCCGGACTACCCCGTCATCGATTTGCCGCTGGAAATAGCGACTCAGGCGGGCCAGGTTGCCGCGCCCACCTGCCAGCATCGCCTGGCGTAGCTCCGGCATATTGTGCGCGTCACAAGACAGCAGGCGCAGGATTTCCAGGTTTGCCGTCGTATCCCGAATTTGTAACTCCGCCATGCGCAAGATATCCTCTGCATAATCCCCAGTCAGTTCCGATTCAAACGTTGCGGAAAAACCGGCAGCGTTATGGGCTTCGATGCAGGCGATCAACAGATCCTTCTTCCGTCCGAATTGGCGGAAGAGGGTGACCTCGTTGACCCCAGCGGCTTCGGCAATAGCGCGTGTGCTGGTTTGGGAGTAGCCCTGTTTCCCAAACAGCTGAATGGCTGCCTGGATGATACGCTGTCGTGTGTCGCCAGGTTCTCTCTCCGGGTTGGTATTGGGTGACATAATTCATTCTCCTGTATTGACATGCAAGTGAGCACTTGCATCATATTATACCCTGCTGCTTAGTGCAAGCAAGTGATTACTTGCATATTTTGGGGATGACATTCATCACCCGGGAACCAACTTTCTCAAGTATTGCAAATGTGCTATACTCAAACGCAAATACGAGACCCTGATTGATGGATAAAAAAGCACAAGACCAGAGTATGCTAGCCTCTCTCGAGCTGCTCTACGATGTCAGCCGAGAGATTGCAGCTGCCTTAGACCTGCG
>DATCYX010000098.1:0-5297 GCA_036526235.1 Anaerolineales bacterium
CTCTGTACGCGTAGTCCCGAGGATCTGAAGTTCCAGGTTAGGGAGTGTCCGGCTGGGTAGCCGGTCACGCCACAAGCGACGGGCCAGGTGGAGCAAATCGATGTGTGCTTGATCTGAAAAGGGTGGGATCCAACCATGGGACAAATAACGTGTATGGAGCAAAGGCATATCAAAAGACTTGCCATTAAAGGTGACCAAGGCCGAGCATGGGGCGATGAACTCTTCGAGAGCGGCGAGCTGGCCAGGTTCGTATACCGGATCCCGCATAAAAAATTGTGTTAGGTAAAATTCTCCTGACTGAATACGTCCTACACCGATCAGAAATGCATAGGTGCCTGTTCCACCCGATAGGCCAGTTGTCTCCGTATCGAGGAATGCGAAGGCTTGCGGTGCGAGGTCGTTAATGCGCTCATCTTGCGCCCACGAGGCCAGTAGATTTAGGGGTTGATCTGTCCATAAAAGCGATGCGCCTTGCGCATAGTCAAGAGGATAGCGCGACTCAACGACATAGGTATCCCCAAGAGAGGTGCTCAATATGCGTCCATTCAGTACACGTTCTATCGAATAGGGATTAGTTGCCGGGGGAGGTTTTAGATCTTTTGCCCCGACTTGGACGCCAAGGGATTTTAATTGATCAGAAAGGGAGGGCATAGAGAATGTGAATTGGTGGATAAAACCAAATTTGTGCGTTAGGGGAAGTTTACCATAAATCATCCGATTCCCTTGAGGTGGAACACTTCCCAAATCAATGCACAATCTCTTCTAAATTATTATCTTCAAGTACGAGGGCTTCCAGAATAGCCAAAGTTTCCTTTTTCCCCCCCATACCATGTTCCCCTCCCGGGCCCACACAAGATGGACAGCCTTCTCCACACTCACAGGTGAGAACAAGTTCTCTGGCACGCGCGAGCAATTCGTCGTGTAACTCAAAAAGGCGTTGGCTAAAGCCAATGCCAGCCGGAATTTGATCGTAGATCACAACCACGGGTTGTCCGTCCCCCAGAGGTGATTGAGGATCAGCGTGTACACCCAGATCGCGTGTGTCACACATCAGGAACAATGGAGCCAGGTGCCTGAGCGTAAAAGCCAATCCCGCCAAACCGCTCCGCACCCGTACAGCCGTCTCTGCCCGCCTATGGCAGGACGGACAGAGAGTGATCAGATTTTCCAGCCGGTTAGCAGCCTGTTCGTCAATCGATCCACGTTCATCTGTGAATGCTCGAAAGGGAATTTTATGGTGCACATCATGGACGCGCTCGCCTTCTGGAGTACCGCAAACCTGGCAGCGATAGGAATCCCTCGCACGAGCTCGATCTCGCTGCTGGCGCCAATTCGGGCCGTATTGATTTGGGTCGTTTAACCAAAGTCCGACTTCCCGCAGGCGTTCGATGGTTGATTCTTGGAGTGCTATCCAGTATCCAGTGGTTAATAACTTTGTGGGTGGTAGGGCAAGCTCACTGAATGCAAGCAGCTCATGTGTGTACCATCTGAGCTTACGATAACCTGTCAGCTGAGCGGTGACCTGTATAGCACCATGCGCTTTGGATGCGCCTTGAACCAGAGATTCTCCAAATTTTTCCTCTAGTATTACGTTCGTTTCAATCCGTGGCTCAGTGTAATAATCTGTTTCCACCAGTTGTAAAGAGGCAATACTTTGTTCTAGATCTAGGGACTCGACCAGATAAGTCTGAGCTTCATGGATATAGACAGCCCCAGGATGAACCATCCAATGGGCGCTGCCATGGTCAACCTCTCCAATGGTCAGGGGCGAATCGTCGATCATAGTTTGTAGGATGACATTATTTGCTGATGCGCTCCGCAAAGATGTTTCCTGGGCAGGATATTGTTCTGACATCCAGAAGAAACGCCCACCTGAATAGTGCAAGATGCCTGATTCTTGAAGAAAATCCAAGAATTCGCCCACCTTACTAGCTTCAACGCTACCAAAATTTTCTCCATCCCGAAAAGGTAGCTCGAATGCTGCGCATCGCAAGTGATCTAATAGAATAAGTGGATTATCCGGATTTATCAGGGCGTTTTCTGGGGGACGTTCAAAGAGATAATCTGGGTGGCGTACCAGAAACTGGTCTAGCGGATCGGCGGTTGAGATAAGTATGGATAGGGCGGTATCTTCGCCTCGACCAGCACGTCCGGCTTGTTGCCAGGTAGCTGCAATTGTGCCTGGGTAACCGACTAATAGCGATGCGCCCATTTTCCCGATATCGATGCCCAGTTCCAAAGCATTGGTGGCGACAACCAGGCGCACGTCACCCATGCGCAAGCCGCGTTCTATTTCGCGACGCTGGATTGGCAGGTAACCTGATCGATAGCCCCGTATAGGTTCAGATATTCTCGATGCTGAATCTTTGTCCGATTCCGAAGTGTGATCGGTTGCTGTGCGTTGCCTAAGATATGTGAGGATCAACTCAACTGTTCGCCGCGAACGCCCAAAGATGATAGTTTGGACGTTATAGGCAAGCAAGTCCTCAGCCAGGCGGACACTCTCCTGCAATGCACTGCGGCGCAATCCTAGCTCGCGGTTAATCACAGGAGGGTTATACATCAAAAAATGCCTTGAACCGCGTGAGGATCCATCATTATCTACCAGGTCAACGCGAGATTCAACCAGTAGCTCTGCAAGCTCTTTAGGGTTAGCAATCGTCGCAGAAGTGAGGATGAATTGAGGGGATGAGCCATAATGGGTAGCGATGCGTTTCAAGCGGCGTAACGCGTTGGCAACATGCGATCCGAAAACACCACGATATGCATGGATCTCGTCTATGACTACATAGCGTAGTTGGTTGAAAAACTCTGCCCAGGAAGTATGGTGAGGTAAGATGCCAGCGTGCAGCATATCTGGGTTGCTGATGACCAGCCTGGCTTTCTTGCGTATGGCGGGACGAGACGACGAGGGTGTATCACCATCATAAACCGCGAGAGGAATTTGGGTTTCGGAATCAGGGGCATGAGCGAGAAATTCATTCAAGGTCGAGCGTTGGTCTTGAGCTAGAGCCCGGGTTGGGAATAAGAAGAGAGCGCGAGATAGGGGCTCGCGCAGCAATTTGTCGAGAACCGGAAGGTTGTAGCAGAGTGTTTTTCCGCTGGCCGTGCCGGTTACCACAACGATATGATGCCCTTGTTGAACCAGGTTCCAGGATAACGATTGGTGAGTGTATAGCGAGCTGATTCCTTGAGACTGCAATGCGGAGACCAGATGTGGATGAAGATTCCCTGGCAACGGATCAAATTGGCCTTGACGCTCATCTAGCTTGTGCCAGACCTCAAAACAACTTCCAATGGATGGGTCGGTTCTCCACCTGCTCAATAACCTGGGAATTGACATATCATCATGCTTGGACCGCGCCAGATATCTCTTTTGTGTCAAAATGGCTGCGCATTTGCACTCGTAGGAGAATCTTATGAGAGATCAACTATTTTTAGGTGATTTATAACTCGTTATAGAGGCGAATGTTCCGCCTCGCTACAATTTTAGTTTAGATTTATCCCGCTTAATAAACAAATCTCATTACATTGACATCGCTTCGTATACTCTTATGCTCGTAATTATCGGACAAGCTTTGGCGATTTGTACCGCTGCATCAATGTTTTCTGCGTTAATGATCATGTAGCCAGTTATCGCCTCCTTGTTATGTGGCAATTCTTTGATCCCTTCATGCGTGATTTCTTTTCCAGGTCCAAATGGGTTGCCGCTATCAAGGATCTTGTCTCCTATTGAAGCGAACCAATTGCTCCAGGCATCCATTATTTCCTGGGTGGGTGTTTCATATCCGTAGGTTAAAAATACAAATTTCTTCATTGTGTGTCCTTACATTATTTTGTGGGATGTGAAAATTTACCATAGTTGTTAGCTTCAAGTTTTAGTATAACAAGACAAAGTGATCTTGGAAAGTTTTTGATTTCAAGCTTTATATGTGGGTTTTATTTACACTTGGTTTGGTTATTTACCCAGTAGGTTGTCTAAAAATACGGAAAATATATATAATTATTGCAGATCGCTCTTAAGTAAGGTGGGGGGTTTTTGCAGCGGTTTCGCCGCTGTAAAAATTTCCCTAACTAGCCATATCGGGGTTGGGTTCTCGAGGTAGCTCGAGTAACTCTAAGGTGAGGATTTATGTTGCCGCAAAATTGGGTTGGGAAGACAATCGGCGGGCGATATCAGATCGAATCGATTATTGGGCAAGGGGGTATGTCTGCTGTGTACAAGGCGAATGACCCCAACTTGCGCCGCGTGGTAGCAATTAAGCTGATTCACTCACATTTGTCTGTAAACCCAAACTTTGTCAACCGCTTTAAAGAAGAAGCAGCTGCGGTCGCCCGTCTACGCCATCCTAATATTGTACAGGTCCACGATTTCAATATCGATGATGATACCTATTATATGGTCATGGAGTACTTGGTTGGAGAAACACTGCAGGCGAGACTCAGGCGGCTTACAGCGGCACATCGTTTTTTGCCATATACAGATCTGATCCAATTCTGCATCCAGCTATGTGATGCCATCGGCTATGCTCACAACCATGAATTGATCCATCGTGATATTAAACCGGCAAACATTATGCTTGACCTGAATGGACAAGCCATCTTGATGGATTTTGGGATTGTAAAAATCGTGGGTGGGGATTATCACACCGCTACTGGAGCCACAATTGGTACAGCGATGTACATGTCTCCTGAACAGATCCGCAGCGAGCGCGTTGATGAGCGCTCAGACATATACTCATTGGGTGTGACGCTTTATGAAATGATCAGTGGGCAAACGCCTTACCAGGCTGATTCAGCCATAACGCTGATGATGATGGTGCTCAATGACCCATTACCCGATTTACGAGAAATCCGGAAGGAAATCCCCGAGAACCTGTTGGCGGTCGTTGAAAAAGCATTGGCCAAGGATCCAAGCGAGCGTTTCCAAACGATGGATGAGATGGCTGCTGCGCTGCGAATGGCGCAAGAGCAACTGGAAAGCACTCACTCGGTAGCCACGGTGGTCGATGATGACGAACTTGTACAAACATTGCCACTCGAATTGCCGCCAGAGGAACACGAAAAGGTTCAAGATTCACCAAAAGAACCGGAGGTGGCAGAAGCTTCACTACCGGAGCAACAAGACGTTAAATACTCCCAGCGTGATATTCAACGGGTGGAAGAGGGAGTTTCCAGTATCCCAACCAGGAAAGAAGTGCCCATCCAGCCAGATATTGCTCCCCTCCCATCTGCCACATCAAAAATTAAGGGAACACCTAAGCTGGGTGCTAAACGGATCATAGCTGCGATAGTCG
>DATCYX010000099.1:0-3063 GCA_036526235.1 Anaerolineales bacterium
ACCCATTCCCAGACGTTCCCAGCCAGGTCATATACACCAAATAAGCTCTGATTGAAAGGTTGGCTGCCAACTGCATAGGTCTCTGTCCGGGGAAGATTATCAATCTCGCCACCAGCTTCAGGATCGTTTCCCCATGGGAACAGCGGCGGATTCAAGCCAGATCCCCGACCGGCTACTTCCCATTCGGCTTCGGTGGGCAAGCGCTTCTTCGCCCATTCGCAATAAGCAGATGCCTGGTACCAGTTAACCCCACGGACCGGGTGATTGGGATCTCCAGGCCAGGTTGCTGGTGGTTGCTCACCGCTTTCATTCAGATACATTTGATAATTCGCATTTGTCACCGGGTAAATATCGATCCAATACTCTGATAGTGGAATTTCTTGGGAGAGTATATAGAATTTATTGGGTTCTGGTACACCGACCTGATAAGTGCCTGCCTCGATTTTTACCATCCCTTCAGATGAGGGTAAATTGCTCATCTCTTCGCTTGGAGTGCCACAAGTCACTTGCGCCCAGTTTTGCACCAGCTTGCCGAGCGGTTCAACAGCCTCAGTTGTTCGCATCCTGTCCAGCCAATTGGTTAAATCATCGGGTTGGGAACATAGCGGCGGGTCCGGAGGTTGGCCGACATTAGCATAGGAGAAATGTCCTGCTGGAATAATCTGCTCCACACCTTCACTGATCATCGAAATCTCACCCATCATTACATCGGCACAGGTGAGATTTCCAGGGGCGTAACAAACGATAAATTCCGTACCTTTCTCGCGAGTCCTGATCTCCATATCATTGTTTATCACAATCAGTTTCACACTCGCCAGGGGATTCTGGCGTAGACGAATATGACCATGGTCGTGATGCACAATCACTGATAATGAATCGCCCGTTTCAGCCTTCATCTCATTCAGAGTGAATTCCGCATTTTTTAAAAGTTCGATTTCTAAGAGATTTACAAAATTCAGGGTGCTTTGACCCCCATCATCTTGAGTAATCCGGTCACCTTGTTTGATCTCAATCGACTCGCCAACCTGCACAACCTTTTCCTGATTGTCTGAACCAATTACTTTGACAGTTCCCGTAAATGCCTTGAGAGTCCCCTCAGCCTCGGGATCTGGGGCAGGCAGTGCCTCAGTGCTTTGAGTAACAGAAGCTGAGGAGCATCCACAGATAACCAATATTGTGAAAAGCAATACTACGCATTGCTTGGTATAAGAAAGGAAATTAATATGCATTCTGTCGTTCTCCTTGATGTACCCAAAAACCGGATGGCGACCAAAAATTGTGCATGGATGCGGCCTTATGCAGTTATTAGGGTATTTGTTGAACTGCGTAACTTCTGGGATGAATTAATGCAGTTGAATGAACCTATGGTTAACTTTAGTTTCCGCTAAAACTTGATAAAAAAGTCTCACCTCTGGTATGAAAAGGATGCAGAAATCCAACCAAGAGGTGAGACAATCGACATCAAAAATCATACCACACAAACTTTGACGGCAGTTGTAGCGGAACTGCCAATCGGTACGAATTTAGCACTTTACCAATTTCTTTGGATGCTCATCAGCGGTGCCTTGCACGAAAGTCGCGGTGCCATCTTTCCGGCGCTAAAATCGATCGGCTTGAAAGATGAGGCGGTTCGCCGGGCATGGGCCGCGATGCGTTATGGAGCCTGGCAGACCGAAACGCTGTTAGCAACCTGGCGGGCATATGTTACTGGCCAGGGCGAGTGGCAAGCTGCTCGCTATGCCGGTTACTACACCAAGGCGGTGGATATCACCGCCTACTGGCGACCGACGCTGAAAGGGCTCAAGAGCAAGCACTACCATGCCGAAGCCGACAAGGCTTTACCGGCGGTGGTGTTTGGGATGGTCGGGCGAGTAGGGCGTGTTGGACAGCAGCGTATGGCCTTGCTAACGGACTTGATCCGGGCGGACCTGAAAGATCCTTCTAAAACGGCTCTGCAAAGGGGCATGCTGCGACAGCTTGCTGAAAACCTCACTGAAGACGAAATGCCGGTCCTCGATGCGGGTTTCAAGCTCAAAACGCTCTTTCAGGCTGGTCTGGATCGCTTTGTCCTGCGTTTGGCCACCAACTTCACTGCCCGGCGCAATTTCTTGCCTGAGTACAAAGGCGGTCGTCCGGCCAAGTATGGCGACATTGTGCGCCCGCTGGCTCGTTCTTACGACGGCCAGCAGATCCCAGCAACGGCACCCGATCGGGTCGAAACCTGGCAGCATCTCGGTCTTGAATTTCGGGCCGAGTTCTGGGATGATCTGGTGCTCAAGGAGGGCAAGCCATCTGTGGAGAATCAAACCTTCACTGTGGTGGCGGTCTATGATCCTCGTTTCGAAACCCCCTGGTTGCTGGCTTGCCCTCTCAAACTGAGTGGAGCTGACTTCTGGGGTTTCTACCACGACCGCTGGCCCATTGAGCAGCTGCCCTTGGCTTCCAAGCACATGGTCGGCGCTCAACGTCAATTTGTCTCCGCTGAAGAGAGCTGCTACCGTCTGCCCGAGTTATCCTTGCTAGCCGGATCCATTCAGACCTATTTGGCGGCCACCCTGCCTCCCATCCCTACCGGATTTTGGGACCGCAATCCCAAAGGCACCCCGGGGCGCTTACGCCGTTGGCTGGGCAGAACGACTTTCTCAGACTTGCAGCCTCTGCAGCAAGACCGAATTCGACGAAAGTCATCGGTTACAGGTCACTTGCCCAAGGGTGTTCTCGGTCACAGGCGCTCAAAACAACCCGGATTGCCCTGAGTTGGCTCTTTTTCGAGCTTTTCCAAAGAATTTTTAAGGTTCAATCTACTCCAATTTGATTTTGGAGTAGTTTCAGTTACCGGAAACTAAAGTTTAAAGAACTCTTGAAAAGGAGAATTGAAGGCGAGACACTTTCTTGGACGATGGTTGAGCTTGAACATAGCGACTTCAATCTCTTCTTCGGAAATGGTATCAAAGTCCCGACCTTTCGGGAAGTATTGTCGCAAGAGACCATTCATATTTTCGTTTGATCCACGCTCCCAAGCGGCATACGGATGGGCAAAGAAAAAATCCGCCTCCAAAATAT
>DATCYX010000100.1:0-3343 GCA_036526235.1 Anaerolineales bacterium
ATCCAGCGTTCATCTTTGCCTTCAAGTGAATATTTAGCTTGGGTATCATCTATTGCAAGGGATTGCCCCGTGGAATCATTGGGGACGATTTCCATAATAATCGTCCCGGGCGTTTCAGTCGGTTCAGGTATGACAACAGTCTCCTCAATATCACTTAAACCTGAAGAATCGGTTGGTGAAGATAACGGTGCAATGGTTACATTGACATCTGTTCTCTTGATCGACGGTTTGGAAATTTCCACCGACGCCCATAGAATTTCCTGTGTCGGCGCAGGCGTATCGACACCGCCTGCAATGGACGCAAATGCAGGGCTGGTTACAGCGAACAATACCGCAAGAGCGACCAATAAAAACATGGCTCCAACCAACAGAGATGGAAAGAGCCGACTTTGTTTTTTTGCACCCTGTTGATGTGCCAGGGAAGGTTGAGGATGCTGTCGCTGTGTGTCAGGTTTCATTTATTGGATTATGTCAGTAAACAATCCGCAGGAAGAGCGCCAAACTGCCTGCGCAGAGATAGGCAATTTCGCCTGCTACTGCGCCGGACTCACATCAATCGTAAATTGCACATCGTCCTGATAGCCGTCTTTGGAAATGTAGACGCGCAGCCACCACTTCCCTGCATACGGGAATTGCTCACCAGCCATCAGCATGGCGCTTCCATCCGACATCGGCATGGCGGTTCCAAACCCCACGGGCTGATCATCGCCTTCCAGACCATACTCATAGGAGAATGAATCAGGCACAAATCTAACATTGCGCGAATTCATCAACGTAAAATTCAAGCCGACGGTTCCTGTCGGTCTGGCGGGGAAGGGATCGGTCTCAAGTGAAACCGTGACAAATCCATGTTTGCCCATATCCGCCATTGCCTGCCGTGATGGGTTGCGGGCAAGCTCAGCCCTTGTCGAAGATACCAGCAGGGCGATCAAACCAGCCGCCATCAGGATAAAGATGATCCATTCGTATCGTATCCGTTTGGTATTAGCCATAATTCAATTCCTTTAAATACTTTCTATATTCATCCACTTTCTCATCCAATAAAAACCACCCCCCGTCACCGCCGCCGCGATCAACTGCGCCTCGCGAAAACCGCCTGGCAGGAAAACGCTGTCGCCGCGAAATGCCTCCAGAAAGAGTCTGGAGGCGGAGGTAAGAACGACCACAAGAAGAAAGTTCAATCCTGCACCTTCTGGTTTTGGGTATCTTCCACAAACAACTGTAAAGATCGTCAAGGCGATCAGCGTTTCATAAAACTGCGTGGGGTGGCGGTAATCATTCCATAAGCGGATCGCCCAGGGAACATTTGCAGGCGCGCCATACGCATCACCGCTCAGGACGTGGGCGATCCCCACGAAAACCATAAACAAGGCGAGACCGGGAGCAAGCGCGTCAAGGGTTGGGCGAAGCGACAGGTTCTCGCGGTCGATTAAAATCCAGAAAGTAATCGCGCCAACCAACAAGCCCATGAACGGTAATAGCGTGGTTGGTGTCAACGCCAGTAGACTTACGGGTTTGGAAGCATATAGAGACGGAAATCTCAACGCATATCCAAGCCGAGCACCTATAATGCCGGCCACCAAGCTGTAGGTGATAAGATTGCCGACCCTGGACGGATCCATCTCCAATCTCTTCGCATCACGTTCCACAAGGGACATACCAGCCCATAGCCCAATCAACAAAGCCAGCAGAGGCATCTGGATCAGGAGAGGACCGAGTCGCAGGTAAGGAAACATTTACTTCGACTCCTTCAAAAGCGCCTCGATCTTCGAATGGATGAAGGTTTCGCTCATCGGTCCGCCCACCACCACCGTGCGGATGATGCCCTCCCGATTGACAAAGAAGGTGGTTGGTAAGCCATTAAGCTGATACATGAGCCCGACAGATCCATCCCGATCAAGAAGGATGGGATAGGTCAACCCAAATTCCTTGGCAAAAGCCTCCACCTGTGTAAGCGAATCCTGGTCGGTCAGATTCAATCCAAGGATGATCACTCCAGAATCTTTGTAAGCCCTGTAGGAGGCTTCCAGCGCAGGGGTTTCAGCGCGACAGGGCGGACACCACGTCGTCCAAAAATTCACCACGACAATATTGCCGCGCAATTCTGAGAGTGCAACCCTGCCTCCGTCCAGTGTATCGAGCGTGAAATCAGGAGCGAAAAACCCCTCGCGCGGACTCGGAGATGAAGAAAGAGGCGCGCCAACTGCCGACGGGACGCGCGAATAAACAGTCCACAGGACAGCTACGGCGAGACTCGCCAGCATTACGATTTCCCACCGCCTCTTTCGGGACGGGAGGTCTGATTCTGTCATTCCAAAATTTTCCAAGCGAAAACTTTATTTCAAAAAAGATTCGATGGCTTGCTGGAACACCTCGAATGGCTGTGCGCCAACCACAGGCTGACCATTGACCAGGAATGTGGGCGTACTTTTCACACCCAGAGAACTAGCAGCTTGTGTATCTTCTTGTATCAAGGACGTGTACTTCCCAGAATCGAGACATTCATTAAATACCTGTGTATCAAGACCGATCTCTTCAGCATATCTCTTAAGATTGTCCTTGGTAAACGCGCTCTGGTTTCCGCTTACTAAGATTTCATAAAGTTTGTCATGATACGCCCAGAATTGATCCTGGTCAGCGGCGCACTCGGCGGCTTCCGCCGACCATGTTGATTCAGGTCCAAGAAAGGCAAAGTTCCAGTAACCGACACGAACCTTTCCGCTATTGACATATTGTTCTATGATCTGACGACCCGCGCCAGTGGCATAACGCCCGCAGTACAGTCACTTAAAGTCGCCGAATTCGATGATCGTCACAGGCGCGTTTGAGTCGCCAATAAAGTGACGCACCCCGGGAATAAACGATGCCATAAGCTGCTGTTGTTCCACCGACCGATCTTGTGTTGGGATGGTAACGGCTGGACTTGTCTCTGAGATGTTATCTGGTAACTGCCCCAAAATCGAGGGCCGCGCATAGAAACCCGCCAGCGTCCCGACAACCAGCATGACGATTGCCACAATGGGCGTTGCCCACGATTGGATGTTGATCGTTAAGGCAGGTGGTCGAACTTTAGACTCGTTATTTTGCAACTCACCAGACAACATTAACTCTTCGTTTTTAGACTTACGTTTTACAGATGCTTTTCCGACGGTCCCTGGTTCTACTGAATCCTGTTGCGTCTTTCGTTTTGCAGGCGTCATTGCCTTTTCTCCTTATTGATCTAGCTCAAAACCAGCCTGTTCCCATTCGACCATGCCGTTCTTGAAATTCCAAACGTTGGTATATCCCAGCGCAACAAGTTCCTCCGAGGCGATCTGGCTCATGCGCCCACTGCGGCAGTACA
>DATCYX010000101.1:0-5862 GCA_036526235.1 Anaerolineales bacterium
GCCTACCCCCACGGAAATTACGATTCTGGACCCTCCACCAGGAGATGTCGCCACTCCGGAGACGGGCCCGCCTCTTCCCCAGGATACGCCTGTTCCGCCTGCTATCAATACCATGCCTGTGCTTTACTACACCCAGGCTGCAGATACCTTGCCCGTTGTAGCGGTGCGCTTTGGTGTGCGCCCTGAGGAGATCACCTCCCCTGACCCTGTCCCAGAGGAAGCCCTGCTGCCACCTAACCAGCTGCTGATCATTCCACGTCGACTGGTAAACGCGGCCTCTTCGCAGCGTATATTCCCTGACAGCGAGGTGGTTTATTCGCCGTCCGCCATCGACTTTGATATCCAGGCATATGTACAAGAGGCGGGTGGTTATCTGAGCACCTATAAAGAGTGGCTTCAAACCACCAAAACCACCACAGGTGCCGATATCGTGGCTCGGGTGGCAGTCGAGAATTCCATCAACCCGCGCTTGCTGCTCGCTTTGTTGGAATACCAGAGCGGCTGGGTCTACGGTCAGCCCTCCGATCTCAAAATGGCAGATTACCCCATGGGTTTGGTAAACCTTAACAAGAAAGGGCTCTACCAACAGCTTGTCTGGGCAATCAACCATCTCTCGGTCGGTTACTATAGCTGGCGGGAGGGTCGGTTGTTGGAGTTGCGCTTCGCTGATGGGGTCACTGCCCGCCTGGCACCGGATGTGAACGCCGGCAGCGCTGCCCTGCAATATTACTTTTCACAAATCTACACCGGTGAGCAGTGGGTGCGCGCCATCGACCTGCAGGACGGTTTGCCTGCCTTGTACGAGCGCATGTTCGGCTCCCCTTGGATGCGCGCCCAGGCAGTGGAGCCGCTTTACCCTCCCGGTCTGGCCCAGCCCGAGCTCATCCTGCCCTTCGAAGTTGACCGCTTGTGGAGCTATACCGGCGGTCCCCACGGTGCCTGGGAGCACGACGGCTCTTACGCTGCTTTGGACTTTGCCCCTGCCAGCTCCGAGCCAGGTTGCCAGCAGTCTAATGCCTGGGTGACCGCCTCGGCCTCTGGGCTGGTGGTGCGTTCTGGCAACGGGGTGGTTGTCCTCGATCTAGATGGGGATGGCTACGAGCAGACTGGATGGGTGGTGCTCTATTTGCACGTTTCTACGCAGAGCCGCGCCCCGGTGGGGACTTGGGTGGGTGCTGGCGACCATTTGGGTCATCCCTCCTGCGAAGGGGGGATGGCAACCGGCACGCACGTCCACATTGCCCGCAAATACAACGGCGAATGGATCGCCGCGGATGGCCCCATGTCATTTCAGCTCTCTGGTTGGATGGCCCATGCTGGCGATCAGGCTTATAAGGGCAGCCTGACCCGCGATGGCGAGACCATCCCCGCCTGCACCTGTGCTTCCTTTCAGACCAATATTACTCGCAGCGAAAACGACCCTTACGAAGCAGGCTCTTGATGCGGTGTGGCTTTCAATCGCCTCAACCAGACAACTTTTCGCAAAATTGATGCCATGGGAGGTAATTGGGTGGGAAGAAGTAGGCTACCAAATTTGAAGACCATTAAGTTTGTGCTCATCAATCCAACCTCCCCATTATGGCGCGTCCGCGGTGGAGAGCGCCCACGCGGCTCTCGCTATTTCCGTTTTTCCATGCTCCCAAGCCTCTACGTGGCAGCCTCGATGCCAGCCAATGTTGAGACACAAATTATCGATGAAGATGTGGAATCCATTGACTTTGATGTGGATGCGGACCTCATCGGGGTGTCCTTCATGACCTATAATGCGCCACGAGCCTATGAGATCGCGGATAAATTCCGCACCGAGAAGGCGAAGCCCGTGATATTTGGAGGCTATCACCCGACCTTTATGCCCGACGAAGCTATTCAGCATGCTGACGCGGTTTGCATTGGAGAGGCGGAGAGCAACGTGCCGCGCATGATAGACGACTTTTTAGCTGGAGATCTCAAGCCCTTCTACCACAGCGAGCCAGTCAGGCTTGAGGCGCTGCCAAAACTAAATCGCAATCTCATCCGCAAGAAGGACTATGCCCCGGTCGATGTGCTCCAGGCCACGCGCGGCTGCTTCTACCGCTGCAGTTTCTGCTCCGTGGCAGCCTTCCACCAGTATTGTTTCCGCACCCGCCCGGTGGCTGACGTCATTGCTGAGCTCAAGACGCTCGGGCCTCATGTGCTCTTCATGGATGATAACCTGATCGGTGATCGAGAATACGCCCGAGAGTTATTCTCTGCCATGATCCCACTTGGCAAACGATGGTTCAGCCAATGCGGGGTGGGTATTGCCTCCGACGATGAGCTGCTGCGCCTGGCAGCCCGCAGCGGATGTGGCGGGCTGTTTATCGGCTTTGAGTCCCTGTCGCAGGAGGGTTTGCGTTCCTGGAAGAAGCGCACTAATCTGGGGAAAGACTACATGGAAGTCGTGCGGAGATTACACCAGGCGGGGATGGCGGTGTTCGCTGGCTTTGTCTTTGGTGGGGATGAGGATACTCCGGACGTGTTTGAGCAAACCCTGGAGTTTTTACTGGAGGCCAATATCGAGACGTTGCAAGCCACCAGGCTGACGCCATTCCCAGGTACAACACTCTTCGAGGAGCTAGATGGGCAGGGACGGATCTTCGATAAGGATTGGAGTCATTACGATTTCAATCATGTCGTATTTGAGCCGCGGCAGATGGATCGTGAAACGCTCGATAATGGGGTTGCATGGGTTCTGCGCGAGTTTCACACGCGTAGCCGGGTTGCCCGCAGGCTCTGGAAGAGCCTGGGCTACCTGCATCCCCAGGTGGTGTTGCGCGGTGTCCTGCCCCTGAATATCGGATTTCGGTACAAACTTTCCATGGACGGGAACTTTCAGCGCGGGGTGGACTTCGCCCCGCCTTCTATGATGCCATGATAAACGCAGGAAGTTATCTGGCGGTTGACAGGCGATAATTCTTAGGGGAGAATAGCAGCTATAAACTATGAAGCATGTCGTGATCACAGGCAGCACACGTGGCCTAGGTTTTGGGCTGGCGGACGCCTTCTTAGAGCTTGGATGCTCGGTTACCGTTAGCGGTCGGATGCAGTCGAGCGTCGCTGCAGCTGTTGGCAAGCTAAATGAGAAGCATGATGGCAGCCGCATCTCTGGTTGCGCTTGTGATGTTCGGCATCTCGAGCAAATCAGGGCGCTGTGGGATGCGTCTATCGAGCGCTTCAAGCAAGTGGACGTATGGATTAACAACGCTGGCTTCAGCGGACCCCAGCTGTCAGCCTGGAAGATCCCACCCGATCAAGCCCAGGATATCATCCAGACCAATCTATTGGGCGTCATATATGGCTCGATGGTCTCCATCCAGGGTATGCTGGGGCAAGGCTATGGCAGCCTCTACAATATGGAAGGCATGGGCAGTGATGGCCGCAAGCATAATGGCCTGGCCTTGTATGGAACGACCAAGTATGGTGTGCACTATTTCACCGAGTGCTTAGTAAATGAAACCCAGGGCACTCCGCTGGTTGTGGGTTCAATCCGTCCCGGCATGCTCATCACCGATATGATCCTCAAGCAATATGAAGATGGCTCACCCGATTGGGAACGCGCCAAGCGTGTTTTCAACCTTCTCGCCGACCGGGTTGAAACTGTGGCGCCTTGGTTGGCCGCGCAAATCCTAGCCAATCAGAGATCAGGTGCTTGCATCCGCTGGCTTACTAAAGGCAAGCTCATGCGCCGCATGCTCTTCAGCCCTTTTCAAAAGCGAGACTTGTTTGGGGTATAAAGGCCCCAGCGCTCCCCGTTCCGTTGCAGAAGGCGCAGACACAATCGTCTGGCTGGCTACATTGCCAGATGGCGGCCCAAGCGGGCAGTTTTTCCGCGACCAGGCGCAAATCAGATGGTAAGTTTAACTAAAATGAGAAAGGGTTCCAACATGTTCCTCTACTATTTCTCGGGTGGTCTATTAGTCTTCTCAACCGTGCTTTATCACGTGACCCAAAAAATGACTCCCCAGGATGCGAACCCAGCCCTGGCCTTGACCGTCACGTACATGAGCTCGCTGATCTTGTGTATCCTTTTGTTTTTTCTTTTTCCGGTGAGCTCGAACTTGAGAACCGCTTTCAGCCAGTTGAATTGGGCAAGCTTTGGCTTGGCTTTTGCCCTACTCGGCTTGGAAGTGGGGTTCTTACTGGCCTACCGGGCGGGCTGGAATATCAGCATCGCAGCCATTTTTGTCAATGTGGCTGGGATACTTCTTTTGGTGCCGATCGGGCTTTTCTTCTTCAAGGAGAGATTATCTCTCATCAACCTGCTGGGTATCCTGGTTTGTATCGCTGGCCTGATCATGGTGAACTGGAAAAAATGATCGGCTGTGCAGCGCTTCAATTTTGTATTCGCTAATGATAGGATAATTGAGTCAGACTTAGGTATTGCTGGGATTGGTGCTACCCCTCAGCTCACAGACAAAGGAGGAAAAACATGGCTAAGATACTCGTTCATGTCACCTACGGTCCGGAGCATCCGACACGAGCAGCCCTTGCATTTCTGGTCGCCAAGAGCGCGATTGACGAGGGCCATACCGTCACGCTGTTTCTTGCCGGTGATGCTATCCAGTTGCTGCGCGATGCAGTGCTTGACACGCTCGCAGGCCTGGGAACGGGCAAGTTGCGGGATTCGTATGATGCGATCGTTGCAGGCGGCGGGCGCTTCTATTTATCCGGTATGTCCAGCAAGGCGCGCGGGCTCAACGAAGCTGACCTGGCCGGCAAGCCGGCGGAGTTCGCCATGCCCAATGTCCTGGTGCGCCTCTCGCTGGAGAACGACCGCATGTTTACCTATTAATTTTCAAAATGAAACCACTTA
This sequence comes from Anaerolineales bacterium, assembly GCA_036526235.1. GTDB lineage: Bacteria > Chloroflexota > Anaerolineae > Anaerolineales > UBA4823 > DATCYX01. The sequence goes on from DATCYX010000101.1 coordinate 4,832, forward strand.
CCAATAAGGTCGCGGTTGTTGCTGGTGCAACTCGCGGCGCTGGCCGCGGCATTGCCTGCATGCTGGGTGAAGCAGGTGCCACGGTGTATTGTACGGGGCGCAGCACGCGCGCCAGGTTAAAATCGCGCCGATCTGGAAATATGGCCCCATTTGCCCTGGAAGGGCGTCCTGAAACGATCGAAGAGACTGCGGAGTTGGTCTCAAGATATGGCGGAGTGGGCATACCGGTCCAGGTGGACCATACAGACGAAGAGCAGGTTGAACATCTTTTTGTAAAGGTGCAGGGCGAGCAAGGCAAGCTGGATATTTTGGTCAACGATATTTGGGGTGGGGACGAGCTTTCCGAGTGGGGTCAGCCGTTCTGGGAGCTCTCGATTCAGAAGGGGCTGCTGATGCAGCAGCGCGGTGTGCACACGCATATCATCACCAGTCGCTATGCAGCACCGCTGATGGTCGCACGCCGTCGGGGGTTAATCATCGAGATTACGGATGGCGATAGTGCTGCCTACCGGGGCAATCTATTCTACGATCTGGCCAAGTCGTCGGTGATCCGCCTCGCCTACGCCATGGCTGAAGAGCTGCGCCCGCACAACATCACTGCGTTAGCCCTAACCCCTGGATTCCTTCGCTCTGAGGCAATGCTGGAACATTTTGGGGTAACCGAGGCCAACTGGCAGGAAGGTGCAACAAAAGACCCGCATTTCATCGCCTCCGAGACGCCGTATTACATTGGGCGGGCAGTGGCTGCGCTGGCAGCGGACCCAAATGTGTTTCAGATGTCGGGCAAGGCGCTCAGCTCCTGGAACTTGGCATTGGAGTATGGCTTCAAGGATATCGATGGTCGGCAACCCAATTGGGGCAAGTATTTTGAAGAACATATTGCCGGCAAAATGTAGGTGCAGAAAACCCCCTTGTCCTAGAGCAATCTCTAGGAACATAGTAATTTATACCCCTGTTGAGAATAAATGATATTGTAAAGACCTAGATTACCAGGGCAATTGCATATGCCCTGAGGGGCATGCGCAATCCCG
>DATCYX010000102.1:0-4809 GCA_036526235.1 Anaerolineales bacterium
CGGCTTGCCATTGGTAATAAGTGCCGTCAATTGGCAGGATGTTTAGCTCCTGACCTGGACGCAGATTATGGGGGTTATCAGCCAGGGCAAATTGATTTCCCCATAGGATGGTCTCAGGCTGAAGATTGAATTTTTCGGCGATCCCGAATATCGTATCGCCCTTCTCTACGATGTATTTATCCACTACAGTGCGCGGCCGAGCTGGGATGCTGGTATCCAGAATCGCTAGCCGCATTATCCCCGAGGCTTCCATCGCTTGGGGATCAAAGAGCGGCAACTGAGGAGGGGGTTCTGTCGGCGTCGGGGTAGGCAGCGGTGCGGCTAACGCGGCATCCTGCTGAGCTTCTTGTGTCTCTCCCAGGCGATAGAATTGCCGCATAGCCCATGCAACGAGCAGTATCAAAGCTAGTAGTAATGTGTGCGTCCCCAAGCGGAGCACTGACTCGGCCAAACCCGCTTGCGATAAGCGCTCCCATTGTTCCAGAAACCAGTTCCTTTCCGTTGTTGCGGGGGAGGAGCCTGTCTCTGGTGTATCTTGAGAGGGTATCCGGGAAGGCACATCCTCGGCGACAGAAAGTTCGCCGAGGCGGGATTCTTCTTCAGGCGATCTCATATTTGTGCACGGATAATAACACTGGCAGGGGTTTTCGTCAAACCAGGAAAATTGTGGGATTAAGGCCCAAGGAGACGATTTACAGCCTCTTGAGCCGCCGAGGCGGGATCGCGCTGCTGTTTTAGCATCAGGATGGTAGCCTCGGACAGCGGCGCTGCCAAGCCAGGGAGTACATCCGCAGAAGGGTAGAGATAGGCAGACGAAGAAACATCTTCAACGATGGCACGCAGTCCCGCAGTATTCCAGTCACTCAATGCACTAGGGCGAGGCGGCAAGTAGCCAGTAGCTTCCGTCCATTGTGCCAGAAACTCACTATCACTAAGAAATATTGCCAGTTCGGCAGCCATCCGCTGGCGCTCAGGGAAAGGACTAGCCAAGGCCCAAACCCAGCCTGTAGCCAAGGTGAAATTTTTGCCGTCCAGAGTCGGTATGGGGACAACCTGAATGTCTTCCGACTTATTCTTCAGATAACGCGAAGCCCAGGTGACAACCATATTGGCCTGGCCTGTTTGGAAAGCATCCCAGGCCTGATCATCGCTCTGAAACTGGGTAAGCCAGAAAGGTGTGAACTCATTGAGAGCAGCCTCATGGTAATAGGACAGCACCTCTAGGAGCGGTTCTTCTTCCAAAAAGGGACGTCCTTCGTCATCCAATATGGACCCGCCTGCCGCCTGGTAGAGCGCAAGAGTGTATAAAGCCTGCGGGTCACCTGCAGGAAATATTAGAGGTCCTTCGCTATGTAAGGTGTAGGTTAATGTTGAAGGAGGTTCAGGTACAATTTCTTTGCGGTAGACCAGGACTAACGCGTCGCCAGCAAAGGGCTGCCCAAAATGACTATCTTGGAGCTGGGACAGCTGCAAGGCATAATCATACCAATCAGTATCCTCAAGGTTATTGACCAGGTCGTCAAATGGGCGCAGAAGCCCCTTGAGGGCAGCCGTTTCCAGCACAGGACGGGGCAAAGCGACCAGGTCTGGCAAGGCCAGCGGCGCAGCTGCGCTGGCGGTGGTGAGCGAATCGAGCAATCCACCCGGTCCATCTAGAGGTTTGATGCGCATTTGCACTATCACATCTGCTTGTTCTGTAGCAAATTGATCCAGCCGGGCCTGGAGCAGATCTCCAGCGACCGTGCCTGTCACGGTGTCAAACTGAGGTGGCAACCAGACTTCCAGGGTCAGTTGCCTGTCTGGGGTAGGGGTGATCCTGGGAGCGGGCGGCTGCGTGGCTGTGGGGGTAGCTGTCACAGTGGGAACGCCGGTAATTACCGGCGTGGGCGTCGCAGTACAACCCGCCACGAAGAGCCAAAGCAAAACCAGAATCAAACTTCGTTTTACCATCAACCTATCCTAGTTCAATTGGCCCGCTGAGCAGCGCGACCATCAGTTGGACACCATTCTGAACATCGCTGTAATCGACCATTTCAGAGGGCGAGTGAACATAGCGACATGGGATGGATAGGCATCCTGCGGGAACACCCGCTCTTGAGACCTGGATAGCACGGGCATCTGTGCTACCTCCATCTAATATTTCGATCTGGTAGGGCAGCCGTGCTTTTTCGGCAGTCCGCACCATCCAATCCACCACGCGTGGGTCGCTGAGCATACCACCATCACGCACCTTGACAGCTGGGCCTTTTCCCAAGCTAACCTCCATCTTTTTATCCCTAGGAGTGTCGCCGGTGCGGGTTACATCCACAGCCAGGCCAATATCTGGGTCTACACCGAATGCGGCTGTGGTAGCCCCACGCACGCCAACCTCCTCCTGCACACTGAAAACAAAATAGATCTCGTGTGGAGATGAATTTAATTGGCGCAGTGTCTCGATCAATACTGCAACCCCGATGCGATCGTCCATCGCCTTGGCTACCAGTCGTCCGCCCAGGTCGGTGAATGGGCGCTCAAAGGCAGCGACATCACCCACTCGCACCGGGCAATCTGCCCGATTTTTTGCGCCCAGGTCGATAAACATCTCTTCAAAGGCCGAGGCTTTGGGCTCGCCGTGATATTGCACGCCGATCACGCCCGAGGCGCCATTCATGAAACGCACCCTACCCCCAGGAAGATTCTGGGCTCGCACGCCCCCGAGCGTGGTAAAGCGAGCAAAACCATTCTCATCCACATGGGTCACAATCAAACCTATCTCATCCATGTGGGCGGCCAGCATGATTTTCTGGCCATCCCCCTGGGATTGCCCTTTGCGGGCGATCAGGTTACCCAGGGCATCTATACGCGTCTCATCCACCAGCGGCTCAATCTGAAGGCGGATAGCCTCGCGAATTTTGGATTCATAGCCTGAAGGGCCAGGTATTTCCACCAAGGTTTGTATCAGTTCTTTCATAGGATCTCCGCTGTAAGCTGTTTGAGCGCGGCATGCAATAGCGCCAGAGTATTCTTCCAATCCGATAAGCGGGCAATGGCCGCCGGGGTATGGTTATAGCGCGCCGGTACAGAGACGGACACCGAGGGTATTCCGGCACGCTGCTTGTGCACCGCCCCGGCATCTGTGCCACCCCCGCCGGGCTGGCGAATTTGATACGAGATACCAGCAGCCTCAGCGGTCTCAACCAAGTGGCGCACCAAGCGCGGATCGGAAATCGTGCCCCGGTCAGCCATGTAGATCGCCGGGCCGGCGCCGAGTCGCGTGTTGTACTTTGTGTTCTCCGATTCGTCCCAGGCAGGCAGGTCGTTAGCAGGGGTACTATCGAGAATAATAGCCAAATCTGGGTTCAGAGCATATGCAGCAACACCTGCACCTCGCAAGCCTACTTCCTCCTGGACGGTGAAAGCCGCCAGGAGATCAATGTTCGCCGGAGCATGCTTGACCAGTTCGATCAGGGTAGCCACACCCAGTCGATCGTCCAGCGCTTTAGCGCGCAAGCTGGCACCTAGTCGAGTGAAAGACGTAGCAAAAGTAGCCCTGTCGCCTGGCTTGACCTTCGACCCATTACCGGGTCCGACATCGATGCGCAGCGTATCCTGTGATATCGTCTGCCTTAGCTCCTCCTTGGTTGCAAGGTGGATCGGTTTGGCACCGATTACGCCGGGCAAATGGTCTTTTCCTACCCAAACTGACTTGCCGGGCAAGTAGCGCACATCGATACCGCCCACCCTCTCGAAGCGGAAGAAGCCGTTGTCTTCATCATGCGTGAGGATAAAACCCACTTCGTCCATGTGAGCAGTTAATAAGACCCGCAGGCGAGGCTCTACCTGGCCGCGCCGCGTAGCCAGCACGTTGCCCAAGGCATCTACTCGCACGTCATCCGCGACAGGACGAATGTGTTCCAGAACAATGGCGCGCACCTCGCCCTCGTCGCCGGAGACGGCGCAGGCTTGTGTCAGGCGTTCCAGCAAACGGATTTGGGCTACGCCGATCTTTGGGGATTTTTTATCGCTGTTAGGTGTCATCATTTTACAATTCACATATCATGGGCCATGTGTACCAAACTGAGTGTTGCATAATCATTGGCAACTGGCACAGGGTCAATCCCAGGTCAGCTTGTCCATAAACTCAGCATCTAAGCTAACGGCAAACTCGGCCAACAAGCGTCCAGCGCGGTGAATATCTTTAATAGATACCATCTCCACTGGCGTATGCATATAGCGCAGAGGGATATATAAGACCATGGTTGGAATACCCTCTGCCGACACCTGCATGGCATATGCATCAGTCCCGGAATAGGTTTCCAACACGATCACTTTGTATGGGATTTCCAATCTCCCAGCAAGCTCCTTGAATGCCTTGTGTAGAGCTGGATGAATGTTTGGACCAAGACCGATGGCAACGCCCTTGCCCATGTCAACAGCCTGATGTGAAGGCGTACCCGGGCTGCTGGCAAAGGTGACATCTAAAGCTACCGCCAGCGATGGACGGAGCTGGAAGGCCGAGGTGAACGCGCCGCCAAAAGTCTCCTCCTCTTGCGAGCTGGCTACAGCCCACAAATCCCAGGCAAGCTGGCGTTTCTGCAGTTCCTCCAGGCATGCGGTCAGGGCAGCAACTGAGGCGCGGTTATCCAGGGTATGTCCAGCTATAATATCGCCGCGCATCTCGAGGGGCATCTGAGCAAATGAAACCAGATCTCCAATACGTACCAGGCGACTTAATTCACCCGCCGCCAACCCGGTATCCACCAACAGATCATCCAGCGCCACCGGTCCATTGCGATTATTCGGCGGGAGCAGGTGTGTAGGCGGCTGGGC
>DATCYX010000103.1:0-2737 GCA_036526235.1 Anaerolineales bacterium
TCAACCGGCGCATCACCCGGCAGGAGTTCGCCTTGGCGGAACAGGCAGCCAGGGAAGCTGGATTACGGCGACTGGACGAACGCAAGCCGCTGGCCTGGTTTTTGGGTTGAGCGCATCCAGGGGGGAGGCAAACAGGTGAAATGGTTTCGAAATTTTGCGAATGGATTTAATGGCTGGCGGGGAGGGAAATGGGCCAGGTACCTGGTCAGCGGCTTGATTGTTGGGCTTCTCGTCGCGGTGCTGATCGAGATTGGCCTGGCCTGGGGGTACATCTGGTATCTGATGCACCCTGATTGCCCGGATGAGAAACCGGCCATCCAGGCGCCCGCGATTGAGATTTGGCTACAGACATCGGAAGGCGCACAGCTAAGAGCCTGGTATTCTCCTACCCAGAACGGGGCGGTGATCATCACGCTGGGAGGCCTGGAAGGCGCCCTGGGAGAACGACAACCGCCAGTCCGATTTTTGAGCGAGCGTGGATTTGGGGTGCTGCAAATCGACAGCCGCGCCTGCGCAATGCCACCCCTGCCGGTGACGCTCGGGGCACGCGAAGCAGAAGACGTGGCGGCGGCGCTGGATTACCTGCAAGGGCAGAGGGGTGTGGAGTGGATTGGAGTGTTTGGCTACTCTATGGGCGGGGCGGGGGCTATCCGGGCCGCGGCTAAATACCCGGAAATTGCAGCGGTGGTCGCGGAAGGTGGTTACTTCAACCTGGGGGATGATATCGTCGAAACAGACGGCGAGCCATTCTGGCGACGGATTTTTTTGTATGCGATTGCCGGTAGTTTCTGGCTGCAAAGTGGGGAAAACCCCTGGGGGATCAGCCCGATCGATGACCTGCCAGCCATCAACCCGAGACCGGTGCTGTTGATCTACGGCGAGCAGGAGGCAGCCAGTGGACGGGCGGAGGCCCAGTACTCGGCTGCCTTAGAACCGCGCTACCTGTGGATCGTCCCTGGCGGCGATCATGGGCGAAATTACCAGCAGGAGCCTCGCGAATTCGAGCAGCGAGTGTTGCATTTTTTCGAAGAGGCATTGCTCAAGTAGAAAATGGGAATTTGATAGGAAATTCTGGTTCAGACCTGTCATTGTTCAGGGAAAATGACACTCTAACTGGTAAGGGAAAATGTCACCTTGACCAATAGCTGGGTGTAAGTATAATCTGAACCACCCCAAAAGAAAGGCGAGAAGATCAGGAGTAATCCGGTCTACTCGTCTTTTTTGATGGTGGTTGCTCATCCCAATTTTCTACCTTTCAAAGATATCCTGGAGTGCTTCCAGGGGTGGTCAGGAGGCGGTTTCCAGGGTTGCCGGGGTTGTTTGGGCAGGGTGGTGGCTTGGGGCTTAGCAGGCGGGGTTGCGGGGATAGCCGGTTGGAAGAGACCCACCCGAGGGGGAGCGGAGGTGGCTGGCTGGAAGGTGACCAGGTGGTTTCCTTGGTAGAAAACCGCCAGACTGCCATCCATGGAGTGATGCAGCTGAACCCTGGCCTTGGCGTAGCTCTTGCGGCCTGGACCGGGCGGGATCTGCAAGCGATGGTTGTTGAAAGGGATGGTGTTGTCGTTGGTCACCGTGCGGGTGTACTTGAAGCAGAAGTAGTGTGCTGGGTCACGATCAGGTGGCCAGGGGAGATAAGCCGAGCCAGATTGAGCCGCTTCGATCTGAAAGCGAGCATTGAACTTGGGCAGGTAAGCTGCCAGGACCCGGTTGGCACTCTCCAGGTCGTTAGCTCCCGCCTTACGCAATTCTTTGATCAGCCGATCCTGCAGAGTGCCCCACAGCCGTTCGATGCGCCCTTTCGCCTGTGGGCTGCGGGCGGCGATCAATTGGATGCCCAATTCGTCTACCAGGCGCCCAAATTGGGTGCGCGGCAGCTCGCCGTACAGTTCTTGCTCGATGCTTGGCTGGCTGGGGCTCTGAAAGATGGTGTGCTGATCGGCGTAGATCGACTGGGGGATACCTTTGCTCATACAAACCTGCTCCAGCACCAGGAAGTAGCCAGCCGCATCTTCTTCTTCCCGAAAGACTGCCCAGGGCACTTCGTTGTTGGCGTCGTCGATCATGGCCACCAGGGTCAACCACGGGCCACGCCCTTCCAACCAATCGTGGCGACTGCCGTCAGTTTGCAGCATCATCCCCGCCTGCGGATAACGTTCCCGGCGACTGCGATACTCGGGAGCTCGTCGTTTCCTGGGACTGCCTTGCCCGGCTGCCCGCCGGATGCGCCGCAGCGTCGAGCGCGATACCACGAGCGGCTCGGCCCGTTCAATCAGTTCTTCGGTGAAATGGCAGTCGTTGTAGTCCCGGTAGGTCTCCTTCGCCAACCGGAGGATCTCCTGCCTCACCGCCTCTGAGATGCGGTTGGCAGGGCTTCTGCCACGGTTCCCGTGCGCCAGGGCGGCTATCCCTCGCTGGCGATAGGCTGCCACGATGCGCCGAAATTGCCGCTTCGAGATGCCTAGCAGTTCTGCCGCCCGTTGCGCTCCCACTTTCCCGGCTTCGTAGTCGATCACCATCTTCAGTTTGTGCTGTTCTTTCATCGTCAATGTCACCTTGTTTTCCATGGGGTGACATTTTCCCTGAACAGTTTGGGGGTGTCAATATCGCTGAACAACAACAAAATCAAGGGATAATCTTGACAAATTGATTGATGATTGTATAATTTTTTTTAATCAGGCTGGATCATAGCCGTTGATATTGACCACATTCGTTGCAGCCCAGCAGTATACCGACTACC
>DATCYX010000104.1:0-4742 GCA_036526235.1 Anaerolineales bacterium
GGATGATTTACGGAAAAACGGGCTATTGGGCGGCATTCCCGCCGCCCAATAGCCCGTTTTTCCGATATATTTCTCGCTCTCCAGCGGGGGAGGGCGGCATCGCCCTGCGGGCGTAGCCCTAATTGGGTTAGTCGCTGGTCATGATGAAGAGCGGCATCATCTCAAATTGCTCAAAGTTTGGCCGTAGCCGCTCTGTGTTGTAGAATTTCTTCACGTTCACGGCTTTTTTCATGGCGATGACGACATCGATGGGTACGTTATCGTAACGCCCATTTTTCAAGACGACCATCCGCCCATGGATACGGTTTAGTATCAGATCTAAAGCCAGGTTGCCATACGCCATGGGTACGATGGCATCGATAGCATCCGGCTCGCCACCGCGCACCATGTAACCGAGCTTTTGGGTTATCGTATTAATTGGTTTGCCATTATTGAATTGGGGTGCAATCTCTTTGATCTTCTCAGAAACCAAATCGCCAATTCCACCCAGTTTGGCGTGACCGTAGGCATCGGTTGTGCGATCCTGGAAAACCATTTCGCCCCCCTCAAACATAGCCCCTTCGGATACCAGCACAACTGAATAACGGCTAGGGTTTTTCAAGCGGTCATACACCAGGAGTTCGGTCAAGTGGTCAATTTTGAATTTGTACTCTGGGATCACACAGCGATGAGCTGCCCCCGCCATCGTGGGGAGTAGGGCGGTGAAACCAGCATAGCGACCGAATACTTCCAGCACCAGGATGCGCTCATGCGATCCAGCCGATGTGCGTAGGCTATTGGTCATCTGGAGGGTGCGGGTGACACAGGTGCTGAAGCCGATACAATAATCGGTGCCTGGGACATCATTATCCATCGTTTTGGGTATGGCTACTACTTTCATGCCTTCTTGATACAGGCGTACAGCGTAGCTCAAGGTGTCGTCACCCCCGATTGGGATGAGGTAATTGATGTTAAGGTACTCAATATTCTTTAACACCTCAGGGGTGAGATCATTAACCTCGTCTGTGTAGGTGTCCCTTAAGTGCTCTGGAACGTTGGGTTTTGAGATACGGCTTGGGCGAGTGCGCGAGGTGTGCAGAAATGTTCCACCTGTCCTACCTGCGCGGTTGACAATCTCTTCGGAGAGAATCTGGAAATTGTTGCTGTTGTCTGCTTTTGGGTCACGGATCATATCGATGAGACCACCCCACCCGCGACGGATGCCAATGACGTCATAGCCTTCGCGCAACGCTCGGAAAGTCACAGCCCTGATGGCTGGGTTCAATCCGGGGACATCTCCACCACCAGTCAGGATACCAATAATTCCTTTTTTCTTCTGTACATTTGCCATTACACAACCTCCAAATGCTTATAAAAAGATGCAGGCCGTTCGGGAAAAGCGGGCGGTTGAATAGCCTGAAATTTCAGATCCAGGATGGTTCTTGGTACGTGCCGAAAACCTCTTTCATCACGCTGACGATTTCACCGAGGGTGGCGTAAGCACGCACAGCGTCTAGGATGTAGGGCATGGTGTTTTCAGTACCCTGACAGGCGATGCGCAAGCGATCTAAAGCCTGCCCCACTCGCCCCGAGTCGCGCGTCCGGCGCACTTCTTCCAGGCGAGCAACCTGTCTGCGATAACCCTGAGGATCCATCTGCAAGATGGGTATGGTCACTGATTTTTCATCCTGGAAGGCGTTCACGCCCACAATACTGCGTAAGCCTTCATCAATTTCGCGCTGGTAGCGATAGGCAGCGTCAGCAATCTCGCTTTGGAAAAACCCCTTTTCGATAGCAGGCAACACCCCACCCAAATCTTCAATGCGACGGAAGTAATCATAGGTTTGCTTTTCCATTTGATTGGTTTGCGCTTCGACGAAAAAGGAGCCGCCCAATGGATCAATGGTATTCGCCACGCCCGATTCTTCGGAGATGATTTGCTGCGTTCGAAGGGCAATGGTTACAGCGTGCTCGGAAGGAAGTGCCAGGGCTTCATCCATGCTGTTCGTATGCAGCGATTGTGTGCCTCCCAGGATAGCCGCCAGCGCCTGGATGGCAACGCGCACGATGTTGTTCTCGGGTTGCTGGGCGGTTAAGGATACCCCCGCGGTCTGGGTGTGGAAGCGCATCAACCAGGAGCGTGGGTTCTGAGCTCCGAAGGTCTGTTGCAACTCGCGCGCCCAAATGCGCCGGGCGGCGCGGTATTTTGAGATTTCTTCAAAGAAATCGTTGTGTGCATTAAAGAAGAAAGACAGGCGCGGTGCGAACTGGTCAATTTCCAGCCCGCGCTCCAATCCCCAGCGCACATACTCCAGGCCGTCGGCTAATGTGAAGGCCAATTCCTGAGCAGCCGTAGATCCGGCTTCTCGAATGTGATAGCCGGATATGCTGATGGTATTCCATTGCGGTACGGTCGTTGTGCCGAATTGGATAGTATCCACCACCAGGCGCATGGAGGGTTCGGGAGGGAAGATAAATTCTTTTTGGGCGATATATTCTTTGAGAATATCATTTTGGGTGGTGCCGCGTAGTTGGTCAGGGCGCACTCCTTGCTTTTCTGCGACGGCGATGTACATTGCCCAGATGATCGCCGCCGGGGAGTTGATGGTCATGCTGGAAGAAATCTTGTCCAGAGGGATGCCTTGCAACAAAAATTCCATATCTTTAAGAGACGAGACCGCCACACCGCATTTACCGAACTCACCTAGCGCTTCGTGGTCATCGGTATCATAGCCCATCAGTGTGGGCAGATCGAAGGCGATCGACAGGCCGGTTTGGCCCTGGTTGAGCAAATACTTGAACCGGGAGTTAGTCTCTTCGGCAGTTCCAAATCCAGCAAACATCCGCATCGTCCACAAGCGGCTGCGGTACATTGTTGGATGTACACCGCGTGTATAGGGGTACTCGCCGGGAAGCCCCAGGTCGCGCAAGTAATCCATCTCGGCTACATCAAGCGGTGTGTAGAGACGCTCGATGTCTTCCGAAGAGGTTGTCATGTAGCGGTCGTTGCGTTCCGGAAGCTGTGATAGGCTCCGCTGAAGGGAGGTTTCCTCCCACTTCTCTAATTCTTGCTTTAGCTTCGCTAGTTTCTGGCGGTCGTACATGCTATCTCCTTCGCTCTGTGACGATGTTTTAATCGCTTAATCCTGAATGCGATTGTATCGGCTGTAGCCAGACAGTGAAAGTGCTGCCTTGGTTTGGTTGGCTCTTCACTGTGATACGCCCGTTGAGGCGATCGATAATCTCTTTCGAGATTGCCAGCCCCAATCCGGTTCCAGGAGCGCTGCTTTCCTGGCTAGCAAAACCGCGGAAAAAGCGCGTGAAGAGATGTTCCAATTCTTCTGGCGGGATGCCCAGGCCATTATCAGTTACTTCTACAGTGATCCAGGTTTCGTCGTTCCAATCCTGCATGAGAGTTTGTAAGTGGATGTGCCCTGAGGGAGGGGTGTAATTTAGTGCATTGGTGAGTAGATTGGAAAGAACTTGAGTGAGCAGGCGTGCGTCAGCCAGGGCGTAGGGCAGTTCTGGATGTGTAGTGTATGTCAGATTCAGCCCCAAGTTAGCTGCCATCTGCCTGCGGTCCTCAGCCAGATCGGAAACAATGTGATTGAGATTCACGGGTTCGATATTGATCTCTACCCGATCGGCTTCGAGGCGCGAAATGGTCAAGAGGTCTTCAATTAATGAGGTCAAGCGTTGAGTCTCACGGCGCAACGTGGCTAGAAAGCGTTGATTTTTAGCTGTGTCATTTGTGGTGGCGAGCAAATCCAGGTAAAGCGAAAGGTTAGTTAGCGGGGTGCGCAGCTCATGTGAGACGTCTGATACAAACTGGGTTTTCATCTGGTCTATTTCGCGAAAACGGGTGACATCCCGAAAGACGATCACGGTGCCAAATTTCTTTTCATCAATAGGTAGGGATGAGGCCAAGGCTTGATAAGCACGATCTCGTAATTGCAGGATCGTCTTTTCGGTTGGGGTATTCTGCCTCGCCAGACTACGTAAAAAGTCGGAGTTAAAAATATCCAAACCATGTTCGTTAGCCTGTACTATCAGAGCATCGCCGGATGGATTGGCTTGGATCAGGCGGTTGTCCTCATCCAGCACGATGATGGCATCAGGAACAGAGACCAGGATGTGTTCAATGCGCTCTTTGGCATTGCGCAGTTCCATGGTGCGTTCACGCACGCGGTCCTCAAGCTCTTCCGCGTATTTCTGGGTATGCTGGTAGAGGCGGGCGTTCTCGATGGCGATCGCTGCGTGCGACGCCAGGGTTTGCACCAGCTCAATCTCGCTCTCGGAAAAACTGTGGTCCAGGCGATCATCGACTAGCTCGACCAGCCCAATCGTCCGGTCCCTAGTTACCAATGGAAGCATCAGCGACACTTTTATGTGGTTTCGCTCCATGAACCCGCGCTCGTTCGCTTCAAGATCAGGGTCATCAACACGCACCAGAAGCGGCTCCCCTGTTTCCAGTACCTGACGTGTTAATGGATACTCATCTAGATAATATGGCTTATCTCTTTCCTTGTTGTTCAGCCACTCAATGGGCCCAAAATCCGATATGAGCTTGACCGATTTGGTTTCAGGATCGTAATCCGAGATCGCACAACCTCTGATATTCAGCAGGCTTATCATTTGCTCAGCCACTACCTGGAGAACCTGGTTGACGTCCAGGCTGGAGGAGACCACTGCAGCGGCCTCTACCAGGGTAGCAAGTTCCTCTCCGCGCATCTGGCTTTCTTTATACAGGCTGGCGTTCTGGA
>DATCYX010000105.1:0-12177 GCA_036526235.1 Anaerolineales bacterium
TATTCTGGCTCCAGCGCTCGCGGCGCGATGAAAGGCTGGCATAAGCATGGCGTCTGCGCGGAGACTATCTGGAGATACAGAGTGGGCGATACCAACCCGGTGTTGACACACCGCAGGGCTGATGATGCCCGCAAACGCCCCCTGGGAGCCTACTTCCGCGTGAATCACAAAGACCTGGTCGCCATGCATGCCGCCATCACGGAGGTGGGCATCCTTTATGCCACGGGTAATGTTCACGATGGCTGGGGACGGATCAACTCTAAAGGGGTGATCTTCTACGATCAAAATGTCAAGATCCGCGGTGGCCATGCCTTTGCCATCGTGGCCTATGACGAGGAGGGATTTTGGATCCAAAATTCCTGGTCAGCTACTTGGGGTCAGAGTGGCTTCGCCAAGATCACCTACGATGACTGGATGGCCAATGCCATGGATGTGTGGGTGGCGCGCTTGGGCGTGCCGGTAAAGCGCCTGACTGATCAAGGGACGGCGATGAACCGTTCTCCCGGCGCCCATAGATCTGAGGCGTACTCTTATGTCGATGTTCGCCCGCATGTCATCAGCCTGGGCAACGATGGCAAGCTAAGTGACCAGGGGACTTATGGGACTTCAAAAGAGGAGGTCAAGCGCATCTTCCAGGACGATATCCCCCGCGTCACGAAAAACTGGGATAAGATTCGCATTTTGTTATATGCCCACGGCGGTTTGGTGGGGGAGAGTAGCTTCCTTCAGCGGGTAGCAGAATACCGCGCCGCGCTATTGAATGTAAAAGTGTATCCACTGGCGTTTGTCTGGCATACGGACTTGTGGAGCACGGTGACGAATATTCTCAAGGATGCCGTCTCGAAACGCAGGCCAGAAGGCCCTCTGGATAACGCCATGGACTTCATGCTGGATCGCCTGGACGACACGCTGGAATTGATCGTGCGTGGTCTGAAGGTTAAAGGCTTGTGGGATGAGATGAAGGAAAATGCCTGGCGAGCCACATTGCTTTCGGATGGGGGGGCGCGTCTTACCGCGCACTACCTGTCCGATTTGATGGATAAGAATGGGAATGTTGAAGTGCACGTCGTCGGTCACAGTGCTGGAAGCATATTTCACGCACCGCTGATACAGTACCTCACCACGAAAGGGGAGATACCTGGGAATCAGTGGTCCAACAAGACACAGGGCTTGGGCAGGAAGATCACTTCCTGCACGCTGTGGGCGCCGGGCATCCGCATGAACGAATTCCGCCAGACATACCTGCCTGCGGTACAGTCTGGCGCAATTGAGCGCTTTGCTCTCTACACGTTGACGGACGAGGCCGAGCGTGGAGACCACTGTGCAGGCATCTACCATAAGTCCCTGCTTTATATGGTCTCGAACGCACTTGAAGAAAATTTATCAGAACCCATATTGGGCATGGAGAAGTTTGTTAAGGAAGATACTGATCTGAAAGCTCTGTTTTCCGACGGAGTCGCTCGCTGGGTCAAAGCCCCCGACCATACTGGTGACCCCCCGGTATCCAAGTCCAGCAAACATGGCGACTTTGATGACGATACACCGACATTGATGTCCACATTGGCCTTTATGGTCCCGTCGATGAAGAGACCCGAGACGGATGTCTTTAAGTTTAGACGCTCGAGTGCCTCGCTGAGCAACCGGAGGCGGCAGCTCGGGTGAGTTCAAACCAGGACTATCAGGATTTTATCCGCTCGCGCCGTTCTGTGCGCCGTTTTTTGCCAGACAGGGTGCCCCAGGAATTGCTGGTGCGCGTTTTGCAAACAGCTGCCTGGGCACCCTCGGCCCACAATCGCCAGCCCTGGCGATTCGTTGAGCTGGATAGCGCATTAGCTCGGGAGCGCCTTGCCCTAGCCATGGGGCAGGACTATCAACGCGATTTGCACGCGGATGGCGCATCTGAAGAGCAGATCCAAGCACGACTGCAACGCTCACGTCAGCGCATCACTGAGGCACCGGCGGCAATCTTGCTCTGCCTGGAGACTGATGAAATCGATCGCTACCCAGACGAGCACCGCCAGCACGCAGAATATCTGATGGCGGTACAGAGCGTGGCAATGGCGGGGCAAAACTTGTTATTAGCTGCTCACGCGGAGGGTTTGGGAGGGGTTTGGATGTGCGCCCCGTTGTTTGCACAGGAGGCGGCGCGGGGCGCCCTTAACCTTCCCGAGAGCTGGCAGCCGCAAGCCCTAGTTTTGTTAGGTTATCCGGCCAAAGTCTCACCGCCTCGCATTCGAAGGGAGATGGATGAGGTTGTCTTGCACGTTTGATCGATCCTGGTTTGAAAAGATCAACCGAGCCCGTATTGGCGGTCTGGTGAGCTGGTGAAAGCTGAACCGCTTGCCTCGCTCAAAGTCGTGGCTCTGGCTGGCGGAGTGGGTGGAGCCAAGTTGGCGGATGGGCTTGCGCAAATTCTGCCATCGAACAACCTGGCCGTGATCGTCAACACCGGTGATGATTTTGATCACCTGGGTCTGAGGATTTGCCCTGACCTTGATACGGTATGCTATACCCTGGCAGGGATTGCCAATCCAGCCACCGGCTGGGGGCGGTCTGGCGAGACCTGGAACGCCATGGAGAGTTTGGCAATACTGGGTGGTCCACAATGGTTCCGCCTGGGAGATTTAGACCTGGGGACACACTTGGAGCGCACCCGCCGCCTGCAGCTTGGCGACCGACTCAGCCAGATTACGCGTGATTTTTGCCGTGCCTGGGGGGTGCAGCTAACAGTTTTGCCAATGAGCGATGACGCTGTGGCGACCTGGGTGTATACTGATACAGGCGTGTTACCCTTTCAGGAATACTTCGTCCGTCAACGCTGCCAGCCGCAGGTGCGAGGTTTTCGCTTCGATGGTGTTGAGCGCGCACTGCCCGCTCCCGGGGTTTTGGATGTCTTGGAATCCGCTGATGTAGTGGTTATCTGCCCATCCAACCCGTGGGTGAGCATAGAGCCGATTCTTTCGGTGCCGGGTATCCGGGAAGCTGTGGCGGCAAAGTTTACTGTGGCGGTGACGCCGATCATCGCCGGGCGCGCCGTCAAAGGTCCCGCTGCTAAAATGTGTACAGAGATGGGGATCGAGCCTTCTGCCGTCTCGGTAGCACAGCATTATAGCTCGTTGTTGGATGCTTTCGTGATGGACCAGGTGGACGTAGTTCAATTTGAAGCGCTAAACGCCCAGGGAATGCCAACCTTGGCGACAAATACATTGATGACCTCAGCCGACGATCGCCGACGTCTGGCCAAAGAGGTGATAGAATTTGGAATGCACATGTTGGAGAAGAAGCCGCCCAAGCGCCATATTAGAAATATAGGATTTACACAAGTGAAGGAATAAAGCTAAAGTCACTTCTCTGCCTTCCTGCTGCGTAATTTCTATATGATTGAGAAAGGATCACTGATGCATGACACTATGGGCCATCGTACCAGTCAAACCTCTGCGACGAGGTAAGTCGCGCTTGGCGGAAGTACTCACTCAGGAGGAGCGTAAAGACCTTAATTGCAATTTGCTGGCGCATACGGTAGATACGTTGGCGGCTATCCCAGATATTGAGCATGTGCTAGTCGTCAGCCGAGATCCTGAGGCGCTTGCCCTGGCTCGAGAGCATGGCGCGCGGACCGTGCAAGAGAATGGGGCATCGGGTTTGAACATAGCCCTAGCTAAGGCTACAATTGTGGCTAAGAATTACACCACGCGTGGCGTGCTGATCGTACCAGCTGATCTACCTCTTATTACCCCAGAAGATGTTCGCGCCATTTTAGAGCGTGTCAAAGATCCCCCAGTGGTGGTTGTGGCGCCAGATCAACGCCGGGAAGGCACGAATGCTCTGCTGATCTGCCCGGTAGGATTAATCGATTACAATTTTGGACCAAAGTCATTTGAGCGACACTGCGAGCTCGCGGTGCAGGCTGGAGCAAGGTTGGAAATTTGCGAATTGCCATCTCTGGCTCTTGATGTAGATTTGCCAGAAGACCTGGATGCGGTAGGGAGAGAGTTCGAATCCTAGTAAGGAGTTTATGGAATGAAGCGAGTTGCCCTTTATCTGCAAGATGCCCATGATTTGCGTGATGGGCTGGATTATGTGCGCTATGCCGAGCAGCGCGGGTTTGAGGCTGTGTGGCAGGCAGAATCGCGCTTGGTGCGAGATGCGATTGTGCCGATGGCAGCTTATGCGTCGGTCACAGAGCGTATCAAGGTGGGCTCAGGCGTAATTAACAATTGGACCCGCAACATCGGATTGCTGGCAGCCACTTTCTTAACCCTAGACGACCTGGCACCAAACCGCATCATTTGCGGGATTGGTGCTTGGTGGGATCCCCTGGCACGCAATGTGGGTATCGAGCGGCGCAAACCACTGCTGGCTATGCGCGAGACGGTGGAAGTGCTGCGCCGCCTGCTGAAAATGGAGCGGGTGACCTTTCACGGCGAATTTCATCAGGTGGACGGCATCGAGCTAGACGTGGTTCACGGACGGCGGGAACCACGACACGTGCCCATTATGATTGGCGCCACTGGCGATAAAATGATGGAGATGACCGGTGAAATCGCGGACGGCGTGGTGTTAAACTACTGCGTGCCCCCAGAATATAACGACAACGCCATGGAATTACTAGAGGCGGGCGCCAAGCGTGCCGGTCGCAAGTTGGATGATATCGATCGCCCGCAATTGGTGGTCTGTTCGGTGGACCATGACCGCGAGAGGGCTATTGATACCACGCGTGAGCTGCTCACCCAATACCTGGCGCAGCAGCCCCACATCGCCAAGGCCTCGGGTGTTTCGGAAGACGTGGTAAAGGAGATCCAGGCTATTCTGGGTTGGCCAGCCACCAAAGAGCAAATTCGCCGCGCCAAGCACCTGGTGCCTGAAGAACTTATACACCGCATCACCGCTTCAGGCACACCTGATGAAGCTCGAGCTAAGGTACAGGAGTACATAAACCATGGCGCCACTTGCCCCATCTTGTACCCGGTGGGTGGTGACGTGAGGCTATTAGTTGATACCTTTGCAGTAGTATGAGACAACCCAACTCGCGTCACTGTTTTGTCTGTGGCCTAGCAAATCCGCATGGCTTGCAGTTGCGCTTTGAAATTACTGCACCTGGTGAGGTTGTAGCAAACTATACGGTCCCAGAACGCTATGAGGGCTATCCTGGCGTGGTGCACGGTGGTATCGTGGCAGCCATGCTAGACGAAGTTGTCAGCCGTGTTCATATGGGCATCGACCCGCCGCGCTTTATGTACACTGCCCGCTTGGAATTGCGCTACCGCAAGAATGTGCCGATCGGTCAGCCCTTACGCATTGTTGGCAGGGCGGAGAAAAGCAAAGGCCGCACTGCCACGTCAAAGGGTGCCATCTACGATCAAAACGGTGATATCCTGGCGGAAGCCGAAGCCTTGCTTGTCAATGTGCCTGATGAAATGTTGAGCGATGTGGATTTGCGGGCATTGGGTTGGCGTATATATGATGACGAGGAGATAAGGGGGTAGGAGAGAGATTATCCGTGCAAACTGATTTCGCATCTTCTTTACTACTGGGAATTGGGGAGTCAGTTTATGGTGATTGAATACAACCGTCCAAAAACGCTGGATGAAGCGCTTTCGTTACTTTCCCGTAAGGGTATCAAAACACTGCCCCTAGGTGGGGGGACAATCCTGAACCAGCCTTCAACGGAACGATACGCTGTGGTCGATCTTCAGTCTCTGGGCTTAGACATCATCCAGGCCCGCGGCAATACCTTGACGCTAGGAGCGACGGTGACATTGCAGAAGGCGCTCGAAAGCGGAAGATTGCCCGATGGGCTGGATAAGGTTATCCGCCATGAAGCCAGCTATAACTTGCGCCAGGTTGCGACACTGGCGGGGACATTGGTGTCCGCAGATGGGCGTTCGCCCTTTGCCACTGCGCTGTTAGCCCTAGATGCCGCCCTCGAGATCAAAAGCGCCTCTGATCCTTCCGAGCGGATAAGTCTGGGGGATCTCCTTCCGGTGCGCGGGGAGCGCCTGGCTGGACGCTTGATCACCAGCGTAACATTGCCCCTCAACATACAATTGGTTTACGAGGTTGTGTCGCGCACGCCTGAAGACCTACCGATCGTTTGCGTGGCATTGGCACGCTGGCCGTCTGGCCGCACGCGTCTGGTTCTGGGCGGTTTTGGAGAAGCTCCCCTTCTGGCTCTGGATGGACCAGAAGCGGGTGGTGCGGAGGTGGCTGCGCGAGACGCGTATAGTCGCGCTGGTGATGAATGGGCCAGCGCCGAATACCGCCAAGATGTAGCCGCAATACTCACCAGACGATGTTTGTCGACAATTACCGGTTGAAGGTGGTGAGTTTTAAGCAGAATTGATGGTTGGAGATCGTATGGAAATCAGTCTTAATGTCAATGACGCAGTGCATACATTGGATGTCCCAGCGGGATATACACTCCTCAAGGTGCTGCGACATTTGGGCTATTTTGGCACCAAGCATGGCTGCGAAACTGGCGAGTGCGGAGCTTGTACTGCGTTGCTGGATGGCAAACCGGTCAACTCTTGCTTGGTCCTGGCTGCTCAGGCTCAAGGTCATCGCATTCAGACCATCGAAAACATTGGCCAGCATCCAGAACAGGGATGGAAGCTCACCGAAGGTCTGCATCCGCTTCAGCAAGCATTTGTGGAGAGCGGGGCGATCCAATGCGGTTTCTGCACCCCGGCCCAAATTTTAGCTGCCAAGGAGTTGCTCGATCGCAATCCTACCCCTAGCGAGGCAGAAGTACGCGAGGCCTTTTCTGGTGTATTGTGCCGTTGCACAGGGTATCTCAAGCCTGTCCAGGCGGTGCTGCGTGCCGCGGCGGCGATGCGTGGAGAGCAGGTAGAAAATGGTGAGTTGGTCGGCTTTATCTTTCCCGAGTCAAGAGATGGGGAGCCGTTTGGTGAGGCCACCTCATCTCCAACGCCTTATCCACTTTCCCCAGCCACTTCCGTTCAGGCGCTGCCGAAGGTATTTGTTGCCCCAGAGACCGAAACTTGGCAGCGGGTCGGCAAACCTGAGATAAAGGTAGACGCGGTTAAGCTGGTGCAGGGGAAGCCCGCCTTCGCCGCCGACATGGATGCCCGTGGACTGCTTTACGCCAAGGTCTTGCATAGCCCGCATGCCCATGCCCTCATCAAGCATATCGATGCCAGCCGCGCCCGTGATTTACCCGGCGTGGCAGCGGTGCTTACCTGGCAGGACATCCCGCGAGTGGTGTTCTCCACCGCCGGGCAATCAGACCCCATCCCCGGCCCCCTAGATACATTTTCGCTAGATTACAAAGTGCGTTTTGTGGGCGACCGGGTTGCCTTTGTGGCCGCGGAGAGCGAGGAGATTGCCGAGCAGGCTTTGCAGTTAATTGACGTGGAGTACGAGCTGCTGCCAGAGCTGTTTGACTCAACACAGGCGATGCAGCCTGGGTCACCCATCCTGCACGATGAACCAGAATATATCAACTTTGCTGATTCCGACCCGACTCGCAACCTGGCGGCGCACATCCGCATCGATATTGGCGATGTGGAGTCAGGTTTTGCGGATGCTGATTTTGTCATTACGGGGGAATACCATGTCCCGAAAGTCCAGCAAGCGCATATTGAGCCTCACGTTGTGCTGACTTATTGGGACGAGGATGACCGCCTGGTAATTCGCACCAGCACACAAGTGCCCTTCCATGCTCGGCGCATACTGGCGCCAGTGCTCGGATTGCCTATAAAACGTATCCGTGTGATCAAGCCGCGCATTGGTGGCGGATTCGGTGGCAAGCAAGAGGTGCTGATTGAGGATGTTGCGGCACATCTGACCATTGCCACCGGGCGACCGGTGGTGTATGAATACACACGTGAGGAAGAATTTATCGCTGCTCGATCGCGCCATCCCATGCGCGTGCAGATGAAAACTGGCGTTAAGAAAGACGGCACCATTACTGCCAACGAGATGCGCGTGCTCACCGATACAGGCGCCTACGGTTGCCATGCCCTGACCGTCACTGGTAACACTGGGCATAAATCCATGGCGCTGTATGTGGGTGATGGCCCGTACCGTCAAAAGCCAAATATCCGTTTCTATGCAGACGTAGTCTACACCAACCATCCGCCTGCTGGGGCATATAGAGGCTACGGGGTGCCTCAGGGGTATTGGCCAGTAGAGCGCCACATGGAGAAGATTGCCCGCCAGCTAAACCTTGACCCGCTGGAGTTCCGTTTGAAGAATGCCCTGCGTGCGGGTGAGCTGCACCCCTTCAGCACGGCCTGGAGCGAAGGCCGCGAGCCGCGACCTGAGACCATCGAGACCTGCGGGTTGGAAGAATGTGCTCGCCAAGGCAAGGCTTCCATTGGCTGGGACCAGAAGTATGGAAATCTTGAATGGCACAACCCGGATCCTATGCGACCATATCTGAAGAAAGGTATCGGTGTAGCACTGGTAATGCAGGGTACCGCCATTCCCTATCTAGACATGGGCGGGGCCAGCATCAAGATGAACGATGATGGCTCATTCAACCTGCTGGTGGGAGCCACCGATTTGGGTACTGGATCGGATACGGTGCTAGCGCAGATGGCTGCCGAAGTGCTGGGCGTGCCGTTAGAAGATATGATCACCTATTCTTCAGACACAGATTTCACTCCCTTTGATAAAGGGGCTTATGCTTCCAGTACCACCTATATCTCGGGCGCGGCTGTGGTGAAGGCCGCAGATCAAGTTGCCCAAAGGATTAAGGCGCGCGCCCTGAGGATGATCAACGAGGCCTCAAGCGTTGAAACGCGCCAACCCCTGGAGGTTGGCGATATCCGCCTGCAGGATCGCAAGGCTATCGCTCCAGATGGGCGCTCTGTCACGCTAGCCGAGGTCGCTTTGGACGCTCTACATCACAAAGACCAGGAACAAATCATGGGTGTGGCCTCGTACGTGTCTCCGGTCTCGCCACCCCCCTTCGCTGCCCAGTTTGCTGAAGTCACCGTGGACACGGAGACCGGTCAGGTGCGGGTGGATAAGCTCGTCATGGCGGTCGATTCCGGGATTATCGTTAACCCTGTCACCGCCTCCGGGCAAATTGAGGGCGGCATGACCCAGGCTTTGGGCTATGCGGTTTGCGAGGAAATGCGGTATGATGAGAAAGGCAGCGCTCGTGAGCGGGATTTTCGGGATTATCATATCTTCCGTGCAGATGAAATGCCTGAGCTAGAGACCATCTTCGTGGAGACGTTTGAGCCTTCACATCCATTTGGGGTGAAGGCGGCGGCCGAGATCCCCATGGACGGCGTCGCTCCAGCAGTGGGAAATGCAGTGCTGGATGCCTGTGGAGCAAATATTGACGATAACCCGGTGATACCTGAAAAAGTGTGGCGGGCGTTAAGGACATAAATATAAATACGACTCGGGTGCTTTGATCGGCGCGCGGGTCGAAGATTTGTAAAAAAGAGAGGGCAGAACAATGAAGGGCAACGATAATCTCATCATGGTCTTGAATGAACTATTAGCTGATGAATTGACGGCGATCAACCAGTACATGGTTCATTCCGAAATGTGCGCTGATTGGCGCTATGAAAAACTGCATGAGGCTGCCGAAGCGCGCGCTATCCAGGAGATGAAGCACGCAGAAAAATTGATTGGGCGCATCTTGTTCCTGGAGGGGAAGCCAAATGTGAGCAATCTGAAGCGCATCCACATTGGAAGCGATATCAAGGAGCAGCTCGTCAACGATCGGATGGCCGAGCAAGAGGCGGTTGTCGCGTATAACAAAGGCATTCAGCTGGCGGTCGATGTGGCTGACAATGGCAGTCGAGAGTTGCTTGAATCAATCTTGAAAGATGAAGAGGATCACCTTGATTGGTTGGAAGCCCAGCTTGAGCAGATTGAGCAAATGGGCATCCAGAATTACCTTGTAGAGCAAACCGGTTAAGCCAAAGGATATGATCGAGCGCGTATACGTCATTGGGCACGTAAATCCAGACACAGATTCCATTGCTGCAGCAGTGGGATACGCTTGGCTCTTGCGCGAGCGAGATGGAGTGGATACCGTCGCCGCTCGCGCAGGGGCGATTAACCCCCAGACCACCTGGGTGCTCAAGCGCCTGGGGCTGGAACCGCCCTTGCTGCTTACCGATGCATCGCCGCGCTTTGAAGTGGTCACTCGCCGTTTGGATACTGCCAGACCGGATAGCCTATTGCGTGAAGCCTGGGCGATCACCAGCCGAACTCGCGGCCTTGCTCCGATTGTGGGCGAAGACGGCACTCCCTTTGGATTGATCACCGGCAGCAGCTTGTTCGATTTTGTGGCCAAGCTGGTCGGTACCCATCCCCGTCGCCAGGAAATGCGCATCAGCGAGATCCTTGATCTGCCTTGCCAGGAAGCCTGCGATACCAAGGTGCCGCGCTTTCAGGCGGGTACGCGCATTCGGGATGTGATCAACCGATTGCTGCGCGAAGAGCATAACGATTTCCTGATTGTAGACGAGAAGGGATTGTATCTGGGTGTTTGCCGGCAGCGCGACGCGATCAATCCGCCGCGCCTGCGCATTGTCCTGGTCGATCATAATGAACCCGGGCAAGCACTTGGTTCTATTGAGGAAGCTGAACTGATTGAGATCCTGGATCATCACCGTCTTGGCAACCCGAGCACGCACGTTCCCATCAAGTTCACTGTGGATATCGTAGGAAGCACGAGTACCCTGGTATCTGAGCGTATGGAAGAGGCGGGGTTGAGTGCACCACCTGCCCTGGCTGGTTTGATGCTGGCAGGGCTGCTCTCGGATACGCTAATTCTCACCTCGCCTACCACAACCGAACGCGATAGGGGTGCTGCCGAGCGGCTGGCTCGCTGGGCTTTTGTACGGAATGGCCCGCTAGCTGGTGAGAATATTCATTCCTTTGGGGAGCAGGTGATAGGAGCTGGTAGTGGGCTGTCTAATCGCGATCCGGAGGAGGTCGTTAGTTCGGATCTCAAGCTATACGAAGCCGAAGATGTGTCCTTTGCCATTGCTCAGGTTGAGATCACAGACTTAATGCAGCTTGACGAACATCTGACAGCACTCAAAGGTGCCCTGGAGACCTTGCGCCAGCGGCGTGGTGTGGATTTTGCCATGCTGATGGTCACCGATGTGGTGCGTGGCTCCAGTCGCCTGCTGATTGCCAACGAACCAGCGCTTTTTGGCGATTTACCCTATCCCCCGCATCCAGATGGCACGCGTCTGGCAGAGGGTGTAGTCTCGCGGAAAAAGCAATTGTTGCCAGTAGTATTAGGGCTTTTAGAAAGTTGAGAATATGCGATGATATTCGAAACCTTCAAAAGCAGATTTTCTGTGTGAAAATTGCGTTCAAATTATGATCTATAAAGCCATTGCCGAATTAGAACACAAGAACGAAGCGGCGGCATTATGCACGGTGGTGCGAAGTAGCGGATCTACCCCGCGCCATGCTGCCAGCAAGATGCTGGTCTATCCTGATGGGCACATACTCGGCACTGTTGGTGGCGGTGAGCTGGAGAACCGGGTGATTAAAGAGGCTCTTCAAGCTCTGAAAGATGGGACACCCCGCATATTAGAATATAGCATGGCTGACCCGCAGCGCGGCGATCCTGGAGTGTGCGGGGGTCAGCTGGAAGTTTTTGTGGAGCCGATCATGCCGAAACCAGTATTGGTAGTGGTAGGCAGCGGTCACGTGGGCAAAGCTGTGGCGCACTTAGCCAAATGGCTGGGTTTCCGGGTGGTGGTCAGCGATGATCGCCCGGAGTTTTGCAGCCCGGAGGCCGTGCCCGATGGGGATGAATTCTACCCGGTGCCAATGGCTGAATTGCCAGATCACTTGAAGATCACCCCCTGGACCTATCTGGTGCTGACTACTCGCGGGGTGCTTATTGATGTGCCCGGATTACCAGCCCTGCTGGACACACCAGCGACCTATATTGGGATTATCGGCTCGAAACGCCGCTGGGCTACCACGCGTAAGACGCTGCTCGATAATGGTTTCCCAGAGGATAAACTGAGCCGGGTGCGATCTCCGATCGGTTTGGAGCTGAACGCTGAGACGCCAGAAGAGATCGCTGTCAGCATCATGGCGGAGATCATTATGCTCCGCCAGGGCGGAGACGGAAGCGTGATGACCGAGGAATAAACCTGGAGATTCTATGTGGCATGATTATTTCAGTGTCACCAGTGTGGATGATGCGATAAAACT
>DATCYX010000106.1:0-3486 GCA_036526235.1 Anaerolineales bacterium
CCTCTTCAACTGTGTAAGTCCTATAACTAATAAGTAACGCAATTGGCATGAGATTATCCATCAATTGCGTGCGTGCTTTAATAATTCACAGGGTACGTCCGGGGTATTGAGAAACACACCCGTGTTCCATCACCTGGTTTGGGGTCAACCCATATACGCCCACCATGGACTTCGATAACGGCACGAGCCAAGTATAAGCCCAATCCCGCGCCCTTGGTCGTCCGAACGGCGATTGAAGACCGGTAAAAGCGATCAAACACGTGGGGTATATCGTCGGGGGCGATGCCTGGACCCTGATCGCTGACACATACAATCACATGATCTGGGAGAACTTGACCAGAAATACGCACCTCTCCACCCTCGGGTGAATATTTGATGGCATTTGAGATTAAGTTCGAGATCACCTGAGAAATGCGTTCTTCATCCGCCAGGACAACTGGGAAATCCGGTGGGAAATCCACGCCGATAGTATGCAGGCTGCTCTGGGTGCGAAATCGTTCGGCAATACGCTCGGCGATCTTATTCAAAGCTACATCCGTTGTGCTGAGGACCAATCCACCAGCTTGCAATCGGGAAGCGTCAAGCAAATTTTCAATCAGTTCGGTTAACCGGTCAGCTTCTTCCTCAATTACCTCCAAGCTATCCTGGACCACTTTGCGATCCCAGGAGGCGTCATCGCGACGCAACGTGCTGACATAACCTTTAATGAGAGCTACAGGTGTTTTCAACTCGTGACTGATCACTGATATGAAAGTGCTTTTAAGTTCTTCGGCCTCACGAAACCGAGTGATATCTCGGATCGTAGCGATAATATTAACCAGATTACCTTCGGGGTTTACCAGTGGCGCATAAGTGATCCCCACTGGCAAGGGCAACCCATCTTCGCGCTGTAGGTCGCCCTCTATGTACAAGGTAGCGTTTGGGGTTAGAGGCCACCCTCCCGCTTCAGCCTGCTCCAGGGTTAATCCGTCTTTTCGCTTCCAACGGATTACTTCTTCATGCGAGCGCTTGCGGATGCTATCCATCGAGCGACCAATCATTCGAGCGAAGGCTGGGTTACAACGTTCGATGGTATGGTCCGCTCCAATGATTAAGATCCCATCTGCAGCGGAATCTAGTAGGGCGTCCATGCGTTGTTTTTCCCGGCTAACCTGAGTGTAAAGCTGGGCATTCTGTACTGCGATAGCAGCTTGATCTGCAAAACTCTCTAAAAGAGCACGATCGTTGGCTGAGAATACACCCTTATAATTGCGAAAAATGAATACTACCCCAATGACCTGCTTGCGGACAATCATCGGGAGACCGACCCCGGTCAGGAGTCCTAAGCTAGCCATCCGGGTTAAGTTCTGCAAAAGACGATTGATCTCCGGGAGCTCAAAACGAGCCGGGTCTTCATGATCAGGAACTGCCGCAAGAAGCGGGTCGAGATAGCGTAAAAAAGCGGGAGGGATACCGTGGGAGGCGGCAACCATCCATCCCCCCCGCTCAGAACGTAATGCAATTAAGCCTGCCTGGCCTGCCAGCATCTCTGCAGATATATCCAGAATGCGCGTCAATAGCTTATCTAAGTTGAGCTCTTGTGTAATTGCGCGCGATATCTCAAGCAGATAATCTCGCTGGCGTACACGAACGTCAGGCAGCATGCAAAATCTCCGGCTCCCTCTCGGCTAAGGTAACTGCCTGTTCAAAAATTTCCATGGCTTCATCCACCTCACTGCGTGAGATAGAGAGTGGTGGCGAAATGCGAACAACACTTTTCCCACAACCAAGCATGAGCAGCCCCATGCTAAAAGCCAAATCGACCACTCTGTCGCGCAACTTTTCAGCCGGCACTTTCGTCTGGTGATCCAGGACAAATTCAATGCCGACCATCAAACCCTTGCCACGCACATCGCCAATACTTGGGTGGCGAACTTTTAACTCTTGCAGAATATCCATCATATATTCGCCCATCTCCCCAGCATTGTGCAAATATTCGTCTTCCAATAACTGGATGGTCGCCAGGGCTGCGGCACAGGCTAATGGATTGCCGCCATAAGTATTGCCGTGCGAGCCTTTGGGCCAGGTCATGAGCGACTCACGGGCTATCATAGCCCCTAGGGGCATACCCGAAGCAATGCCCTTGGCAGCGCAGACAATATCCGGTTCAACATTGGCATGCTCGATAGCCCACCACTTTCCAGTGCGCCCCATACCTGATTGAACCTCATCTACGATCAAAAGCATGTTGTGGCGATCGCACAACTTGCGCAATGCAGGGAAGAAACCCGGTGAAGGTACAACATAGCCGCCCTCGCCCTGGATAGGCTCCACCAATACGCCTGCCACATCGTTGGCGGGTAAAAGGTGACCAAATATTTCTTCTTCAATATAGCGCACAATGGTCTCACCATAATCCTCACCCGGTTTAGATTGAATCACAGGCCGGTATGGATCAGGGAACGGCACATGAACTACCCCGTTGAGCAGCGGGTAAAAGCCGCGATGATATCCAGACTTGCTGGCAGTGAAGGATACCGACCCCATGGTTCGCCCGTGAAAGGCACCCAAAAAGCCAATGAACTGCGAGCGACCTGTCGTATGGCGGGCTAGCTTAATCGCCGCTTCAACGCTCTCTGTACCTGAATTGGTCATGAAAGAGACAGCATTATCCAAGAAGGGAGCAATTTCGTTTAACTTTTCACCCAGCTCTACCCAGAGAGGATGATAAAAATCGGAAGATATATGAATGAATCTTTCTGCTTGTTCTTGAATGGCTTGGACAACTTTGGGATGGCTGTGTCCGGTAGCTACAACTGCCACGCCTGCGGCAAAATCAAGAAAACGATTGCCATCAACATCCCAAACATGACAACCTTTGCCATGATCCATGACAAAAGGTTGGCCCCTTGGATATGAGGGGGAGATGACTGCCTGATCGCGCTTAAGGATTGCCCGTGCTTTCGGACCGGGCAAATTCATGATTTGCATACTTTTATCTCCTGAATAATTAACAAATCTACGTCCGCTTGGGACGGAATAGCCAAAGAATTATATCATTGGTCATAATAAGCGACAGATAAAGGCTACAAGCCCGATCAAATACTCAAAGGGAACAGCCAATCATCCAACTCTACATAATGATTTTCAACCGAAATTAGAAGCTCTTCGATACAAAAAAATCCTGCAGGATACTCTAAAACAAGCTGTACTTAGATTAGTAGGCGCAGGGCAATTGCATATGCCCGGAAGGGCACCCGCAATCCCGCAAAAAGAGTGTTTGGACTCGAGTTTGGCCTTTTGGAGAAAGGTATTGAAAAAAGGATGCTAATTCGGTAAAGTAGATTCTCACAACTGCGCTTACCAAAAGGAGCATCCCCTATGAAGGATAGCACATTTTCAACCGAAATACCACAGTTATTGCAGGCATTGATGGAATTGATCGAGGCGCATCGTGCGGCCTTTCGACAAGAGCGGACCTATCGGCGAGCGGTTGGGTTAGTGTTC
>DATCYX010000107.1:0-2227 GCA_036526235.1 Anaerolineales bacterium
AGCTGCTGCTCTCGCTGTTTTCATGATCCCCGGCTCTTCTCACACTATACCCATGGATCTGCCAGATGTTGTTGCCCCGCTTCCAAAAATTCTTTGCTCCAGCTATAGAGAATTTTTTCGCAAGGGTGGATAAGAACTGAAAGTTTAATTAACGGAGCACAGAATTTCTCAATTAGTGAAAAATCTCCCCTGAGTCGCGCAGATCCTTCTCTGCAACAACATAGGATGCTTTTATTTACTTATGATTGGTAAATAAAGATCGTGCATCACGTTAAAGTTGTTTGCACCACATATTGTGGTAAAGTCTTCAATGGCTGTGTTACCTATACCACCATTTCCTACCCAATTTGAAGGGTCATGGATATTGCTTAAGAGTTCGTTCTTCGAGCCAGATTTTGGACCGTTGTAGCACAGGTTATCCAGGTGGTTGGAAGTTCCCGACAGAGAAGTTGAATATTTATTATTACTCAAATTTGCTGGTAAAGTTGATTTATTTGGGTCTGCCTGAACATAAAAACCCGAAAGCGGGTCACGGTCGATATTATCACTCCGATTAGTGAAGGCGAAAATAAAATTAGGGGCCAAATCAGAACCCTGAAAGAGCAAGACGCTGTCCCCAAACCCTCCTCCCCACGCACCTTGGGAGGTTGTATTCCAACCATTCGAACTTAGAAACCCAACTGATGCTGAAAATTCAGCGGGTTCAAGTTTCGTTGCGGTGATCGTGACAACTGTGCCGCGAGGAAGGTAAGTGTCGGCTGTCCAGGTAAGGACACCATCAAGATTAACAGCACTCGAGAAAGAGGTTCCAGTCCAGGAATGGTCAGTGATGAATACGACAGTTCCATCCTTGATATCAGTTAGTGCTAATAATGACAAAACACCCGGACCGTCGCTATTGACTCCGATTACGGCAAGATCACCATGCTGTAAATTTGTATCAGCTGAAGCATGTAGAATACTGGAATTAGACGGCGATGATATGATTAAAACTGCAAGGGCAAGCCAAAGGGATAGTTTTGCAGTGTACTTAAACAGGTTCTTATGCATGTGAGTTATCATGTGTATGTCCTGATAAAATTTCAGCGTTACTTACAATGAAGGAGCCGAGTGATGCTTGAAAAGTTGACCGCTGACTCGTTTGAAGAACACCTTGAATCGATATTTTTGCTAGATATTGATACGAATACACCTTTGGCTTTGAAATTATCAGAAGTTACCAGATACACAAATCCGGCTTTCCAAAATGATAAAGGTATTCGAGAGCCATTTTCGATCATCTTCATCGGACCAGCGCAACCCATTTTGCCTCAGTCCAGCTATGTTTTGAAGCACGACCAAATGGGGGTTATCGATGGCATATTTCTTGTGCCTGTGGGCAAAGATGATCAGGGTTGTTATTATCAAGCTGTATTTAACTAAGCCTTCACGCCACTTCATCAATAAGATTTAGTTTGGATTCCATTCCATCCAGTGGTGCATACTGGTGTCTCCAATTAATCGAAAACCTAATCTTTGGTACAACCGCATAGCCCCGTTGTTATCTTTTTCGACATACAAACGAACGGGTTTTTGAAGTTGTTCGGCCTGATCCATAACCTCCTTGATTAACTTTGTGCCAATACCTTGACCCCGGTACTTGGGTAAAATTGATATATCCATTAACCCAATCTCATGCTTTCGCTTTTCAACAATCAATCGTCCAATCGGTAGATTTGATTTCGTAATGATTTGCCAGGTTGCTTTTGGTGCTTGCTCCTGGTAGCTTTTCTTTTGGGCTTGAAACTGCATCCGCAAGAACTCCTCTTTCTCTTCTGGAGACCAATCGACAAGCGCCATCTCGTCCTGGCGAGTAGAGGCGTACAGGGTTAAAAGAAAAGGATCGTCTTTGGGATCGTAAGGGTGGAGCGAAATATCTTCCTGGTAATCGGACATATACTTTGGACACGTTACTTTGTATCGTTTTCGTTTATGTAAGCAAAGCTAAGATCTTGGTGGGAATATCCCATTAAGAGCGATTACAAAATTCAATGCCAGATACGGGGGCATATTGTTGTGGGCTTGACTGCCCCCGGTGTTAGAAATGGTTGTTGAGGCAGCACTACCATTTAGTTTGGCATCTGGTTTTGCATCGCTGTAGATTTCTGCCCGCGCCAGCGAGTTGCCAGTCGGATCGTCGTGGGTAACATTACCACTGTTACCGACTATCGTTGTTGTCGCGGTATGG
>DATCYX010000108.1:0-7049 GCA_036526235.1 Anaerolineales bacterium
GGCGCGCCTGCATATTCCTATGGCCGGCGGAGTGGAATCGTTGAACGCCGCGGCCGCAGCGGCAGTGCTGCTCTTCGAAGTCGTCCGGCAGAGAACTCAGGCCGGGAAATAATCCGAAGAGGAAGTATGCGCGCACAAGGCGCCCGCATACCTCCCCTTCGTAATTGTTGCCCCCTCCAATGGGAAGGGGGGATGGGCTAATAATGAATATTCGATCCATCACTTATTTTTGTGATCCAGGCTGGCCCCTGGATGATGAACAGTTACGCCAAGCGGGGAGCTTCATGGCCGCGGCGCGGCCGGCATACGAGAACGCTGGCTACCCGGTACAGACAACGCGTCTGGCGAGTGTGCCATTCCCGCGTTTGGTGAATGGCTGGGGTACTGCTCAGCAAACTTCAGAGCGTGCCTCGCCAGTGGAGCACGTCGTGGAATTGGCGCAGGCGCTGGATGAAAGTGTTGCCGCTCAGGGGATCGACTATATCTCCCTCGGTCCGGCTCTCCCGGAAGTTCCGGAGAGCTACGCTGCCATCCCCGCAGCCCTGAGCGCAACCCAGAACACTTTCCTGAGCGGGAGTATGACTGGCGTCGATGGGCGCATATCATTGCCGGCGGTGCGCCAGTGCGCCAAGGTCATCTCTGAGGCGGCGAACATCTCCCCAGACGGCTTTGCCAATCTTCGCTTTGCCGCTTTAGCCAACGTGCCAGCTGGCGCGCCTTTCTTCCCAGCCGCTTATCATGAGGGCGGCGCGCCGGTTTTCGCCCTGGCGATGGAGGCGGCTGTTCTGGCTGTGGAGGCTTTTGACGGTGCCCCCAGCCTGCACGCCGCGCGCCAGAATCTGGTGGAGGCGATGGAGAGCCATGCCCGTGCCATGGAGGTCGTTGCCCAAAAGCTGGCCGAATCGCACAGCCTGCGCTTTGGCGGCATTGATTTCTCGCTAGCTCCATTCCCGGAAGAACAGCGCTCGCTGGGGACTGCCCTTGAGCGCCTGGGTGTCCCGGCGGTCGGGCTGCACGGCAGCCTAGCCGCGGCGGCATTCCTGACCGACTCGGTGGATCGCGCTCGCTACCCCCGCGCCGGATTCAGCGGGCTATTCCTGCCGGTTCTTGAAGACGCCGTGCTGGCGCGCCGTGCCGCTGAGGGCAAGCTGAGCGTCAATGATTTGCTGCTCTTATCTGCGGTGTGCGGGACGGGACTAGATACCGTGCCGCTACCAGGCGATGTGGACGCGGACGAGCTGGCGGCTGTGCTCTTAGATATCGCCGCCCTGGCTTGCCGCCTGGATAAGCCACTCACCGCCCGCTTGATGCCCATCCCGGGCAAGCGCGCTGGCGACCTGACCAGCTTTGATTTCTCTTATTTCGCCACTAGCCGCGTGCTGGCGCTAGATGCCCGGCCGTTGCAGGGGCTGCTGGTAGGGGAGGAGAGTTTCGATCTCAAGCCGCGCCCACCCAGCGGATCAGAAAAATAATCTTGCAAGGAATCAGGATAATAAGGCCAACGGACTCTGAGTGGGGATTGACAGGGTGTAGTGCGAAGGATATAATTTTTATTGAAATGATAAACCGTCGGTCGGTTTAATAAAGAGATGAATAATGGCTCGCATTGTCAAAGAAGAGGAATACATAGCAAGGCGTAACCAGATCCTGGACGCGGCCCAGCGGCTGGTGTATACCAAGGGCTACGAGCAGATGACGATCCAGGACATCCTGGATGATCTGCAGATCTCCAAGGGGGCGTTTTATCATTATTTTGACTCGAAAGGGGAGGTGCTGGAAACACTTGTCGAGCGCATGGTCGTGGATGAGGTGATACCGCTGCTCACCAATATCGTGGAGGACCCTGACCTGCCTGCCCTCGATAAACTCAACCGCTTTTTCTCCACGTCTGTGCGTTGGAAAACAGCCAAGAAGACCTTCATGCTGGCCTTGCTGCGAGTGTGGCTCGCCGACCAAAACGCCATTGTACGCCAGAAATTGTTCGCTATGTCGATTAAACAGGTCACGCCATTGCTTACGAAGATCATCCATCAGGGAATCCAGGAAGGAGTCCTGACGACTTCCTATCCGGACCAGGTAGCCGAAGTGGTCTACTCCCTACTACAAAGGCTTGGGGACACATTCGGCGGGTTGCTGCTCTCATATAATCCTGAGCAGGGCGATCTGCGGCAGCTCGAAATCACCGTAGCCGCCTATACACATGCGCTCGAGCGCGTGTTGGGGGCTCCGAGTGCTTCAATTGTGCTTGTTGACGACGCAACACTGAAGGAATGGTTTGTAACTGTGGGTGATAGCAACGTTGTCCATGGCGAATTGCACACCCAAGGAAATGTAGCATTTGGATGATATCGGGCGGGGTTGGATGGGTTGTCGAAGATCTGGCTGTTTTTTGGTCAGACAGTCCATCCATCGCCGAAGTAAATGAAAGGAATGCTGAACATGAGATTATATCTACGCCTGGCCTGGCGAAATCTTTGGCGCCAACGCCGCCGCACGTTCATTGTGGTCCTGGCTATGGCCTTGGGACTGTCGATGATGATGCTTTACGATGGTCTGGTAGCCGGTTTCGATCAGGCGATCTATGGGAATGCTATCCGCATCCTGGGAGGCAATATTCATGTCCATGCCGCCGGTTATCGCGCCAAAGCGGACCAAACTCCGCTCCTGCCGCTGGCGGATGACAAGGCAGTTGTGGCTGCCGCCCAGGCGCAGCCGCAGGTCCTGGTAGCAACCCGGCGCATCAACACCGGCGGGTTGGCAAGCAGCCGCGAGGGCGCATTCGCAGTGGGCATCACAGGCATCGAGCCTGAGATAGAGAAAGATGTCAATCTTGCCGCGCAGCTGGTGATCGCCGGGCGTTTCCTGAACTCCGATGACGCGGATGTGATATTCATTGGTAAAGGACTGGCCGATGCCATGGGCGTTCAGGTAGGTGACCGTATCACGCTGACCGGGCGGGCTACGCACGAGCAAATGCGTCGCCGAACCATGACCGTCATTGGCATTTATGACTTGGACATGCCCGACATCGAGAAACGCACCATCTACATCTCCCTGAGCGAAGCGCAATCTCTCTATGGCTTAAACGGGCAGTCCACCGAGGTGGCGATCGAGCTGAAACAACTTGGGCAGGAGCCCGCCGTAATCTCTGCGTTGCAACCGGCATTGCCTGGTTACGAAGTTGAGTCCTGGGAGACCAATTTCCCCGAGCTCAAGGCCGCCCTCGGAACCAAAGGCGCTGTCATGAACGTGTTTAGCGTCATAATCCTGCTGATTGCCGGGATAGGTATCCTCAACCTGCTGCTGATGGCTGTCTACGAGCGCACGCGCGAGATCGGGGTGCTGGGCGCCCTCGGGCTCAAGCCGCGCCAGATTTCTCTTCTGTTTGTCTTGGAAGGCACGATGATGGGAGTGGTCGGCATAGCGGCTGGGATTGTCATTGGCCTTGCCATTAATGGCCTCCTCAGGCAGGTTGGACTTGATTACAGCCAGTTCGCCAATGTCACCAGTTACATGGCGTTGGTCGGCGGGCGCGTATATCCTGAGTGGGGCCTTGATAAGATCGTCGGGCGAGGGCTAACCGTGGCGATCATTTCGGCGCTGGCTGCCTTCATCCCGGCGCGTGAGGCGGCCCAACGTGAGCCCGCTGAAGCTCTGCATTACGTGTGAGGTTGGCGATGATACAACTCTTTAAAATGGCTTTCCGCGACCTCGGGCGCAACCGTCGCCGTTCATTCTTCTCATCCCTGGCGCTGGCTCTCGGCCTGGCTCTGCTGTTGCTGATGGCGGCCTTCATCCAGGGTGAGATGGGCAGCGCCATGGATGCAACCATCCGGCTGCAAAGCGGTCATCTGCAGATACGGGCGCAATCTTACGATGAGAGCAAGACCAGCCTCAAGTGGGAGGACCTGATCGAAAACCCAGCTCAAGTTGCTGAGCAGCTCACCTCGCTGGCTCCGGTGAAAGTAGCCACACCCAGGCTTTTTGCTAGCGGGATCGTCTCTGTCCGCGATGAAACAGCAGGGGTGCGAATCTTCGGCATTGACCCGCTCTCTGAAGCCAATACACCTTACCAGTTAGGAATGATCAGTGGTGAATTTCTGGCACCCGATGATCGCCAAGGCGTGCTCGTAGGGCAACCGCTGGCAGAAAAACTAGGATTGAATGTTGGCGACAAGTTCAGTCTCTCGGCAAATACCTCGAACGGCGATGTGGCTGAACAGGTTTTTACCATACGGGGCATCTACTCCACGGAGACCAATGCCTTCGACAGCACCACCGTATTCCTGCCACTTGCCAAAGCGCAGACCATCACCCAGGCAGAGAACCACGCCAGCACGATCTTCGTCTTGTTGAATGACAAGGCACAAACCGAACCCGTCGTCGCCGCGCTGCAAACCTCAAAATATAAGGTCTTGACCTGGACAGAGATGAATGCGCTCATCATCCAGTACGAAGAATTTGCCAATGCCTATATGGTCATTCTCTACCTGATTGTGCTGGCCATAACAGCCACCGTGATTGTGAATACGCTCGTCATGGCGGTCTTCGAGCGCACGCGTGAGATCGGCATCCTTTCGGCGATTGGCATGAAGGGAGGCCGCATCATGGCGATGTTCCTGGCTGAATCTACGCTGCTAGCCGTGGGCGGCATCATCATGGGCTTGATCCTGGGCAATCTGGTGGTTGCCTATTTCACGAAAAATGGATTTTACATCGGCAATATGGGTATTACCGGCCTGCTCATCGGCAACACCATTTACACGGAGCTGACCCTGGAAGATACGATCAATTTGACCGTCATAGCGCTTGTCATCACGCTGCTGGCCGGGCTTTATCCGGCCTTGCTCGCTGCGCGCATGGAGCCCGTCGAAGCCCTGCACGGCGGACAATAATGGGAGCAGGACTTACGTAGTTGAAGGGGACATCACCTCCCCAACTGCGTAACTTCTAAGGAGTATAAAATGGAAGTCGCAAGAATCGAAAATGTCACGCGGATCTATAAGACTGGCAAGGTTGAAACCCACGCGCTGCGCGGCGTCAGTCTTTCCATTGAGAGTGGTGAATTTGCTGCCCTGGTTGGCCCGTCTGGTTCGGGGAAGACCACCCTCTTGCAGTTGATTGGGTGCCTGGACAAGCCAACCAGCGGGCGCGTCTACGTGGGCGGCAAGGATGTCAGCCAGCTCAATCGCAATCAGCGCGCCAACATGCGCCGCGGCACGATCGGTTTTATCTTTCAGTTCTTTGCCCTAATCCCGACGCTGACGGCTTATGAAAACGTAGAGCTGCCATTGCTCTTAAACGGCCACAGCAGCTCCGAGCGTCGCGCCCGTGTCATGCAGCTGCTCGAATCGGTTGACCTTACCGAGCGCGCTTTCCATCGCCCAGATCAGTTGAGCGGCGGGGAGCAGCAGCGCGTGGCTGTTGCTCGCGCCCTGGCAACCCAACCAACGCTGGTTTTGGCAGATGAACCCACCGCCAACCTGGATACGCCCAATGGCAAACAGGTCATGGAAACAATGACAAGGCTTAATCAGGAGACCGGCGTTACTTTTGTTTTTGCGACGCATGACCCGCGTGTGATCCAATACGCCCGGCGTGTGATCACGCTGCGCGATGGGGTCATTGTTGAGAACTCTGAGGCGGAGGAGATCAGCCTTGGTGCGTGAGCTGAAATTAACGGTGTTTTTGGTCCCGCTGCTGGTCCTTATCCTGACCGGATGCGACGCTTTGGCGCAATCCACACCCCAGCCGCTGCCAACCATTGTGCTGGACAACCAGGATGCATCTATCCAAGCCCCAAGCCTGGGGGGTGGCAGTGGCGCGGTTGCTTCGGGGGTGGTTGTGCCTGCACAACAATCCCGAATGGTTTTCACCTCGGGCGGCAAGGTTAATACGGTGCATGTCGCCACTGGTGATCAGGTGAAAGCCGGACAGGCGCTGGTAACGCTGGCAGGCGGCCAGGGGCTCGCCGCCGAAGTCGAAGCGGCCAAATTGGAGTTGCTGGCTGCCCAGCAGGCGCTGGACGCGCTGTACAAAGATATGGATGTCAAGCAAGCCCAGGCGCTCAAGACTATCGCCGATAACCGCGATGCGGTGCGAGATGCCGAGCGGGTCCTTCATAACCTGGTGACGCAATCAAGGCAGTTCGATATCGATGCTGCTTATGCCAATATGATCATCGCCAGGGATAAGCTCGAACGTGCCCGCGAAGACTTCGAGCCTTATGAAAATAAGCCCCAAGACAATATCACCCGCGCCGCGTTATTGGGCCAGCTTGCCCAGGCCGAGCAAGAATACGATACCTTGGTGCGCAAGTATAACAACCTGCTTGGGACGGCCAATGTGATCGACCTTTCCCAGGCGGAGGCGAACCTGGCCATTTCCCAGGCAGACCTGGCGAAGTCCGAGCGGGATTACGAAACCCTGCAAAAGGGCCCTGTGCCGGAAGATGTTGAGCTGGCCCAGGCGCGCCTCACCACCGCCAGGGCTCAATTAGAGGCGGCTGAATCTGCATTGGAGGATATCGAGCTGCGCGCCCCGTTTGATGGGACGATTACCGAGCTGGACGTCCACGAGAGCGAATGGGTCACCCCAGGACAGGCGGTGCTCACGCTGAGCGACCTGGGGGTGTTTCGCGTCGAGACCACCGACCTGAGCGAGCGAGATGTCCCGGAGATCGAGATTGGCCAGCCGGTCACGGTGGTCATTGAAGCGTTGAATCAAGAGGTAACGGGGCGCGTGGCGGAGATCTCGCCCCTGGCCGACACCCTGGGGGGAGATGTGGTCTATAAAACGACCATCGATTTGGATACCTACCCCCCGGGCCTGCGGGCAGGTATGAGCGCAATCGTACAATTTTGAACCCGCCAGCAAATATCGCCAGGGCATATACAATCCCGCAAAAAGAGAGTTTGGGCTCGAGTTTGGCCTTTTGGAGAAAGGTATTGAAAAAAGGATGCTAATTCGGTAAAGTAGGTTCTCACAACCGCGCTTACCGAAAGGAGCATCCCCTATGAAGGATAGCACATTTTCAACCGAAATACCAC
>DATCYX010000109.1:0-2469 GCA_036526235.1 Anaerolineales bacterium
TCCCTGATCAGCATTGCCAGAATATCCTGCCATAAGTCTCGCCAACCGCGACCACCTCTCCCATAGTCATGATAGGGCAGGAAGGAGTTACCAAAAAGGCGGCGTAGCGTGGGTTGGATACTTACCCACTTCAGCCAGAGATCGAATTGAGTCTCGCTAGTCCGAAAAGCCAGTTTTTCTGATTTGCTCTCCCAGAAGTCCTTCGTGATTTCAAGCCAATGGTTGAATCTTTCCTGATTGCCGTAGGTTTTTATCAGTCGCTCGGCATCTTGTTCATCTGGAAATATACTTAGCACGAGAATGTAGGCGCAGGATTGCCCGGGAAGCAGCCCGTTGTCTTTGAAACGCAATGCTCCTATAGCTTCATAGCCCTGAAAAGTTTCCCCTTCTAGGGAAAAGTTTCGCGAGGGCCTGATGATCGCTTCGGGCCAATCCAGGTTGCCTCCTTCGCCGATGAAATCTTCTATCACTGGGAAGAATCCCTGCGGTGGGGCACCATCTGCTTCCGCACCGAGAATGGCATAATTCATTTGATTAGGATGATGGCCGCGTTCATCGAAAGATAGGGTTGGGCGTACTAGGATGCCATACTTCCCACAGGTAATCTGGTGTAACAGGGATGTCACATGTCGGTGATCGCGCAGATTATCGGCGGAGCGTCCGTAGATCGGGATCGCAGCTGTAGGGGTAAATTGAACAAGCTGATTGGAGATGTTCGTAAAGCGCACCAACATCAATTCAACCTGGTCGTTGGATGGCGGGATAATATTTGTGATTTCTGCCCGTAGTCCAAGGTTTTTATTCTGGCGTAACACTTGATGCCATAGAAAACCAGCTTTTAGGGCGATTTCATCATCTTCCTGCCCCGAAAAGTTTTTAGCAATCTGTGCAGCACTATTGCCTGTTGCTGACCATGCCCCTATACCTGGAATGTGAACCCAAAAATTACGCGCAGAGCGAATGTTGTGCAGGTCTTCCACTGAGACTGGCGGCGTCAGGAAGGAGTGTTGTCCAGCCTTGATATCCCCATGTAGCAATGGCGTTACCGCCGACATCATCCCGGCCTCATTGGCGAGAGGGAAATACAGATAACTTGAGTGATGTGGGTTCTGTAGCTCAAAAGTGCCCTGAGAGTCGATGAACTTCCACGTTTGAATCATTCTGGCATCCTCCATACCTGGTAGGAATTTCAGTTAAACCTCCGCAAAGAAAACATCAATGCGCTTGATACGCCCCTCGCGGACAAAGGATGCATAAGGTGACCCGATGATGTCTCCATCTACCTCAACCTGCTTGTCATCCAAGTAGAGGCGCAATTTTTGGATCTGATTACTGATCGCAAAAGTATCCTCCCGTCGAGGGTTGTAATAGGTAACTCGGCAATTTCCGAGGAATGTGAAGCTTAACGTGCCAGCCTCATCGAACAGCCAATGAGGCAGAGCAGGTTGCAAACGCAGGCAGAGCTCATCTTTATCAATGAAAAATGGATTCTGACCTGCCATCATGATATTCCACATACTTAGAAACTCTGCTGTCGCTCCGGTCAGGCGAGCGACAAAGCCGGCACCGTGCAGGTTTTTGTCGGGGTGGGCGCTGCTGACAATAAAGGATGAATTCTCCAAGGGGCTACGTCCGTATCTGGCTGGATCTTGAAAGGCAACCAATGCATTGCGAAAATCCTCGAAGAATTCTTCATATAACCCGGCTCGTAAGAGCTCGAGCAGGTATTTGTACTCCATGTGTAAAAAGATGGATTCGTTTTCCAACCAACCGGGTGTAAACGCTCGTAAGCGCCCGATCTCCACAGGTTCGTTATCCAGGGGAGCGTTTGTTCTGTACATTTGTAGGGAACGGTCATACAACGTGCTGCCCTTAATTCGTTGATGTAACTGGCGAGCTGCATGAGAGTCTGGCAGTGTTTTGAGCATCCGCACAGGTCCTTCTAGGAAAACAGGTAAAAACCTTGGCTGAAACCGGAGGGCGCGGATGTACGAACGCCCTTTTGCATCTTTTAGAGGCTTATTATCTAATCCGTACAAGATGTCATACTTCTCGACATCATACGTGAGGTAGGTAGGTGGAATACCCCCATTTAACTCTAAGGCACGCTCGATACCGCTTCGCACTTTATCCAGGAATAGTGATAAGTATCCCGCCAATACTTGGAAAGTTATTGGCACAACCTCGCCATCGATGCCAAATCGTATTTTCTCCCGGTAGAGCTCGCGGGCATTGGAAACGCTATCCCAGTAAATAAAATCACGCTCTTTCTTATCAGAGTTGTGGTAAGCCCGCAAGCAATTGACGACACTTTGGAGGAGATCTGAAACTTCTACAGGTAGGTCTACAGAACCTGACATGCTTTTGGGAAGATGTTCATGCAAGAAGATCAACAATCGCGCCAGCTCAAAAGTTTCTGACAAGGATGAGCCAAACAACCCTGGAAGGCCATTCAGCGCGTCACACCAT
>DATCYX010000110.1:0-6562 GCA_036526235.1 Anaerolineales bacterium
CGCCCCGCTGGCGGAAAATTGCCCGCCAGATGCCAGGGCATGATCGATCAGGTAGGCACAGGCGCGTTCCAGGCGCGGGTCATCTTCGGCTAGCGCGCCCAACTGCGCCAGCATGATGATTGACCAGACTGTAGAGCGATACTTGGGGAGATAGCCAGGGCCTGACTTTGCCCAGTATCCGCTCTCATCCATCTCGGATAGGATGGTTGCGATAGGTCCTTGTGTATGCGCGGCCGCTCGGGCGGTCAATAGCGCCGGGTCATCGTGGGGCAGCCCGACTAGATCGCGCAAGGCCAGGTAGCGGACTCCGGGGGAATCGGGCTCCAATAGCCAAGGAAGAGAGTCGTTATGTAACTGGTCTTGCCATGCCATCATCTCACCTCCCGGGCTTTTGCCCTGCGCGCATCTCCTGGCGTGCCCACTGGTAATGTTCGCTCGTGCAAGGTACTACATAATCCGCCAGTGTGTTGTTCTTTGTCCAGGCATACCGCCCGGGGGTGAACAACTCTTCTTCTGTCATGGCCTGCACGGCTGCCACAGTCTCCTGGAAGGATTTGCGGTAATATGCCAGCACTTCGTCCAGCGACCAGCCTCGGTATTTTTCGTAGATATTCTGATTGAGGTCATCCTCCTGTTCCCATCCATACCCTTCAGCAGGGAGAGGTGGGTTTTCGCCGCGCCGACCGGCGTTGTACCAGATCAGGAGCAAGACCTCCCACTCAGCCAGGTGAGCAAGCACATCCTTCACCGACCACTCTTCAAT
This sequence comes from Anaerolineales bacterium, assembly GCA_036526235.1. GTDB lineage: Bacteria > Chloroflexota > Anaerolineae > Anaerolineales > UBA4823 > DATCYX01. The sequence goes on from DATCYX010000110.1 coordinate 764, forward strand.
AGCTCCGGGTTGGATCATCTGCTCTGGCGTCATGGGTGCCAGGAATCTGTCCAGTTTCTCTCGTTCAGCGTGGATTTCGTCTAAGAGTTCACGCTTCGTGGTTGGGTTTGGCATACTTTCCTCCTGAGATTTTTTCAGCAGCTTAAATTACTTTTCTCACGTGCTTGGCCTGGATGCTGATCAAATCTAGCATGCGCTTTTCCAGGACGTCCTTTGGAAGGCAGGTTTGCAAATGACACACTCCAACTTGGTCATGGCGAGGAGCGTAAAGACTAAGCCATCTTAATGTCCGAGATCGCCACGCCCTGGCAAAGTGCGCCAGGCCTCGCGATGTCCATCAATACCGCTCGCGCCTGAAGCATGCTGCGTTAGGGATGCTCGTGATGACCACGGAACAGCTTTTCATTTTGATATTGGGTGCCTGAGCACGGTCTTGAGCTTCTCGGGCTGTGCTCGCTGTGGGTTGCCCAGGTAGATCTCATGGTGTTTGCCATGCAGGGTATAGTTATTTTCCCGGGCGAAGGCATCCATCTTCTCTAACGTGGCTGGCTCGGTAGCGTAGGGACCGATGTGCATGGTCTGTATACACAAGCCTTCCTCGAATTCCTCCCACCTCAGAAGACTGAGGGCAGGGCTATCGCCGCGTTTCGCCCGCACTTGCTGGACGGCGTCCTCGAACATGGCCTGGGTGATGTGATCGGGGTGCATGATCATCAGGGTATACATCCAGTTGTCCTTGCGGGTGAAGCTGAACTGGCCATTCTCGACCCACCAAAGCCCTTCCAATGCCATGACAGGATAGTCCACAGGGTCTTCTTTGCGCAGCTTGGACATAAACTTCAATGTGTAGGCAGCGCCGTACAAGGCCTGCATGGCTTCCTGAAATTTAGGAGAGTTACCTGGCTCGTGACCCGGCTCGATCGCCCCGTCGATCATCACGAATTTGAAGCGCGGCACTTCCACCACCTCCACACGCTTGGCTGAGGGGTTGTACAAGTGTTTCAGCTCTTTGCGTAAATCCAGCTTTTTCATGGTGATCTCTCCTGCAAGCAGTTCCAAGTTTGCAGCCGGTGCTACGGCAGCATGATGGCGGTGTTCAGCCAATTGCGGTGTTGTTCACAATCATCTTTAATTGGATTCTACGCCAAATTTTGCTCGAGTCCCAGGTTAATTATCGAATCAGTTTTTCCTCTTGACAAGATATCATTTTTATTATATGATTAGACATATATAATATAGATAATATATAAGATACATCTAATAATTTGTCTCGAAGTATTGTGATGTGAAGTGCATCCATTCAGGCAAGAATAGCCAGTAAAACCGAAAATTATGATACAAACCACCAATCGGAGTTACCCATGTCTCTAAAATACGCCATGCTGGGCTTCCTTAGCTACCAACCGTTCTCTGGCTACGAGCTCAAGGCTACCTTTGACGATTCCGTACGTCACTTCTGGCCGGCTGACCAGGCACAAATCTATCGCACCCTGGCAGAGCTGACGAAAGATGGCTGGGCGACCATGGAAGTAGTACCTCAAGAAGATCGTCCTAATAAGAAAGTCTATTACATTACCGAAGCAGGGCGAGAGGCGCTGCGCGGCTGGCTGGCTAAGCCCCTGCCGCTGCAGGATCATCGCAGCGCTGAGCTGATCCAGGTATTTTTCGCCGGGCAGCTCACAGACGAGCAGGCCCTGGCGATGTTCGAGCGTTTCGCCCAAGAGTATCGCGCTGGGCTGGCGTCCTTATACCAGATACCTGAGCAGATCAAAGCTTATGAGGATATGGTTGGCTCGTCGCGGGAGGCTTTTTTCTGGATGCTCACATTGGAGCATGGTATCCACTCTACCCGCGCTGTTTTGGAATGGCTGGAAAGCGTGATCGAGCGATTGAAGAACAAGCAGGTTCCACAGGGATAGTCGGCTAACACTTGGAGGATAAAAAATGAAATATAAACGCGTGGTTGTATCCCGCTATGGCGGGCCAGAAGTTCTCCAGATCGTCGAGGACGAGCTTCCAGAGCCTCAACCGGGCGAGGTGCGCCTGAGGATTCTGGCAGCAGGCGTGGCCTGGGGAGACGTATTGAAGCGGGAGGGGTTTAGCATCGGCGTACGCCCACCGTTCACGCCAGGCTACGATATTGTCGGTGTCGTGGACAAGCTTGGTGAAGGGGTCTCAACGTTCAAGGTAGGACAAATCGCGGCTGCCTTACCTCTATTTGGCGGCTATGCTGAGTTAATTTGTTTACCTGCCTTGGAGCTGGTACAAGTGCCCTCGGGCTTGGAACCTGCCAAAGCTGTTTGCCTGGTAATGAATTATGTGGTTGCGCACCAATTGCTACACCGCGTTGCTCGCGTGAAAGCCGGCGAGCGCATCTTGATCCACGGTGCGGCAGGGGGCGTGGGAACAGCCCTGCTCCAGCTAGGTAAGTTAGCCGAACTGGAAATGTATGGAACAGCCTCCGGCGGCAAACACGAAACGATCACCAGCTTGGGTGGAATCCCAATTGACTACAAGACAGAGGACGTCTTGGGGCGCATCCTGGATTTGACCGGGGACGGGGTTGATGTGATATTCGATCCGGTTGGCGGCAGCCAAACCTGGCAATCCTATCGAATGTTGCGCAGGGGCGGTCGGTTGGTTATATATGGGGCGCATTCGATTCTCACAGATGGCAAGCTCAAGACCATCACGGGTTTTGTTTTGGGTCCAATATTGAATCTCTTACCTGACCATAGGGCGGTAATGAGCTACAACATCACAAGACCAAAATATAGCAAACCCGAATGGTGCCGTGAGGATCTATCCAAGTTGTTCGCCCTCCTGTCACAAGAAAGGATCGAGCCGGTTATTGCCGAGAGAATGCCATTGCTCGAGGCGGCCCGGGCTCACCAATTGCTTGAAGAAGGCGCTGTGGTGGGCAAACTGGTCCTGGTACCCAACCCATAGGCAGCCCGCTAGCCCGCCCTATATCTTCACAAGCGGCTTTCTCGTTCTTCCGTGCCTCAGATTTATCACATATTGTTGATGTTTGCAATTGAGCGTAATTGAAACCTTTATGAGATTCGTCATGCTATAATCATTTTAAACCACGAAAATCAAGGCTAATCGTGGAAAAACTTCTAACCACAAAACTCTATATCCCCCGAACCCGTCCAGACCTCGTTCCGCGCCCGCGGCTGATCGAGCGATTGAACGAGGGTCTGCACCGCAAACTGACACTTATCTGTGCCCCTGCCGGCTTTGGTAAAACCACACTGATCAGCGAATGGGTCGCTGGTTGCAAGCGTCCGGTTGCCTGGCTGTCGCTGGATGAAGGGGATAACGATCCCATCCGCTTTCACGCTTATCTTGTTGCAGCCCTGCAGACCATTAAAGCAGGTATCTTTGAAAATGTCCAAGCGATGCTCCGTATCTCGCAGCCACCACCCATTGAATCGGTGCTGACAGAGCTAATCAATGAGGTAGTTACCCTTTCCCAGGATTTTGTATTAGTCCTCGATGACTACCAGGTTATTGAAGACCGTTCAATTGACGAGTCACTCACTTTCTTGCTCGACCATATTCCACCTGTGATGCACCTGGTTATCATCAGCCGCTCAGACCCTATGCTGCCCTTGTCCCGGTTGCGTGCTCGGAGCCAGATGACCGAATTGCGCATTGGCGATTTGCGTTTTTCGACCCATGAGGCAACTGATTTTCTCAATAGAGTGATGGGGTTGGTGCTGTCCGAAGAAGATATCGCAGCCCTGGAAACCCGCACCGAAGGATGGATTTCAGGGCTGCGACTGGCGGCAATTTCAATGCGCGGGCGTGAGAACGTTCATGAATTTGTGGCCACATTTTCTGGGAGTCATCACTATGTTATTGACTACTTGGTAGATGAAGTCCTTGCCCTTCAACCAGAAGATATTCAATTGTTCTTAATTCAGACATCAATTTTGGAACGTTTTAATTCTGCTTTATGTGATGCAGTTCTGGAGGGTTCCAACGGTAGGGAAATCCTGCAAAAACTTGATGAAGCGAACCTCTTTTTAATTCCCTTGGATAATGTACGTATCTGGTATCGCTATCACCATTTATTTGCGGATTTTCTAAAACAACGCTTGGTGGAAAAAAATCCAGGCGTCATTCCACTTCTGCATGGTAGGGCTGTCGGTTGGCTGGAACAAAACGGTCTTATCAACGAAGCCATCGACCATTCTTTGGATGGTGAGGATTTTCAGCACGCTGCCCAGTTAATTGAAAGCATCAGCCCGGATATGATGATGCAAAATGAATTCGACCAATTGGAAAAATGGTTGGATGCAATACCCCAAGAACTCGTGGAAACTTGGCCATGGCTTTGTATTATTCGAGCCTGGATGAATCAAAGATGGGCACGTCTAGATGAGGCAGAGCAGTATATTATATATGCTGAACAAGCTCTGGAGGCTGAAACAATCCAAAAACCTGTGGAAGGAGCCAACGTAATACGGGGCCAAGCGGCTGCAATCCGTGCATTAGTTGCCCTCAACAAAACACGAATACCTCAAGCAATTGAATTTGCGAATCATGCACTAAATTTATTACCTGTGGGGCATTTTAACAGAGCCATTTCAATGTTGGTGCTGGGTATGGCGAAAGGGGCAAACGGCGAATACGTTGAAGCTAACCAGATTTTGGTTGAGGCATACAGGGATAGCTTGAATGTAGGTAACCTAACCCAGGCACAGAATATATTGCTCGAAAACGGGATTTTATTGGAAAAACAAGGACGGCTTCATCAAGCATTAGAAACTTATGAAGAAGCTGTACAGCTTACATATTCAAAAACGGAGATTAAGTTACCCCATGCAAGTTTTGCCAGTGTATTCATGGGGAATATTTATCGAGAGTGGAATGAACTGGATGCTGCCTTGAGACATGTAAAGGAAGGTATCGAGATTGGTTTACCGTTCAAAATGGTTGATGCCGTTGCGACAGGTTATGCGGTTATAACCCGAATACATCTTGCCTTGGATGACCTTGAATCAGCCATTGAGGCGAGTCTTATTGCTGGAAGATATGTTCGCGAATTACCAGGTTTAGAGCCGATTACCATCACGCAAATTTGGGATAGTGAGGCGCGGGTGAAATTTGCTCAAAAGAAAATAGATGAGGCTGCGAGCTTATTTCTTGAGAATAACCCGTGTGATGTATATGATATCAATTGTTTTGGTGAGTTTGAGCAAATAATTTGGGCCAGGATTCTCCTTTACAGGGGGAGAGAGTGTAAAAATGTGTCCGATATATTGAAAGCTCAAGACTTGATTAATCAAATGTTGGAGCTGACCAAAGATTTGGGACTGACAAGTAAAACGATAGAGCTCCTGGTGCTGAATTCCCTCGTCCTAATTGAGATCGAAACAATGGATGGCGCGTTAGATGCTTTAGCAGAAGCTTTATGGCTTGCAGAAACCGGAAGTTACATGCGCGTTTTCATCGATGAGGGTGATTCGATGAAAGCTTTGCTGCGTGAAGCTGAAACCAGGGGTATCGCACCCGACTATGTCTCTAAATTGCTGGCGGGATTTGAAACTGATCGTGTCCCGGTGGAAATAACCTCTGTCCATTCACTCATCGAACCCCTGAGCGAGCGAGAACTGGAAGTTCTGCGCTTGCTCAAAACAGAATTATCCGGGCCAGATATAGCTGATGTGCTGATGATCGCCTTGAGCACATTGCGCACCCACACGCAAAACATCTATGGCAAATTGGGCGTGAGTAACCGCCGGGCGGCTGTCCGTAAAGCGGAAGAACTTAACTTGCGATAATCAA
>DATCYX010000111.1:0-6837 GCA_036526235.1 Anaerolineales bacterium
CGATGCGGTGGTGGATGGGACGTTGGCGCAGTGGGATACCAGCTCTATCACCGATGGCGATTACGACCTGCGTTTAAGAGTCCTGCGTGAAGACGGGAGCTATCTTGATGCAGTCATCTTGGGCTTGCGCGTGCGCAACTATACGCCAATCGAGACGGCTACACCAACACCCGTCACGCCCACTGCCACACAGATGCCCGGCGAGCTGACCGCGACATCTACGGCCATACCCATGAGTTTGCCCTCTGTTACGCCGCTGCCAACCAACCCTGCTGAAATCACAGGCCAGGATATTGCCTGGGGTTTGGGTAAAGGTGCGCTGGCTGTGATTGGCTTGTTCGCCTTGATGGGCGTTTACAAGCTGGTAAATGAGATTGGGAACAAAGAACAGTAATTATTGAATGGCCTTATCGTATGACTAGTCAGCGCTCTTTAGACATGAATCAACCTGCAACCTTCCTGATCATTGGCTTGGGCAACCCAGGTCGCGACTACCAAGGCAACCGCCACAATATTGGCTTCAGGCTGCTGAACCATTTGGCGGAGCGGTTGGGTGTGGGATTCTCTCGGCTCGAATCAAAATCGCTGGTGACGAAGGCTGATTACCTTGGTCATCGATTGATACTGGCCAAGCCGCAGACGTATATGAACCTATCTGGGCAGGCAGTTGAATCGCTAGTGCGTTTTTATAAAATCCCGCTGGGGCAAGTGATGGTGGTATTTGACGATGTTGACCTGCCATTTGGAGCGTTACGCTTGCGCCCTGCAGGAGGATCAGGCGGGCAAAAAGGGATGCAATCAATCCTCGACAGGTTGGGTACGCAGGAAATCCCTCGACTGCGATTGGGAATTGACAGGCCACCGGGTCGCATGGACGCGGCCGATTATGTGCTGCAGGATTTCTCAAAAAATGAAGTCGAGTTGTTACCCGGCATATTAGACCGGGCTACTGATGCGGTGTTAACCTATGTTCGCAATGGGTTGGATGCAGCCATGAACCAGTTCAACCCACAAAATTCGGATGATCAGGGATAGGTGAATGTCGATGCAACTTGATGCCATCCTCAATACTGTGATGGAGACTTTAGGACAAAGGACATCCTATCTTCTAGGGCAGGTGCTGCCAAGTTTTGATCTGCGCCGAGCGGCGCGCTTACCAGTCTTGGTATCCATGTACAGGATGACCAACCAGCCTGTCTTGTTGATCACCGACCGGGCGGATCACGCTCTGACATTGTTTGATGAACTTAGCCTGTGGGCGCCAAACGCAAAGCGCTTGTTAATTCCTGAGCCGACTTCGCTCTTCTACGAGAAAGCGCCTTGGGGCGAGAACACCCGTCGCGAGCGGCTGGTGGCTTTGACCACCTTGGCAGCATACCATGTCCCTGGCACTACCCCTTCAGGAAATGATAGCCTGAATCACGCCATCCTTGTGGCGCCAGCCCGTGCCTTGATGGCGCGTACGCTTCCCCTGCGCGAGTTCCTCAAAAGCACGCGAAGCCTTCGCCCAGGACAGAATGCCCAGCCCGATGAACTGGCGCGCGCTTGGTCTACTCTGGGTTATACACACGTCAACACAGTCATAGCCCCAGGTCAGTTTTCCCGCCGCGGCGGTATTCTCGACATCTGGTCTCCAGCGTCGGAGCATCCTAGCCGAATCGAGTTTTTTGGCGACGAAATAGAGACCCTGCGACAATTTGACCCAGCTACTCAGCGAACATCCGGCCATAGCGAGCGGCTGATGATTACCCCAGCGCGCGAGTATATCTTGCCAACTGACCTGGAGACACCCCCAGAAGAAATCTCCGAGTTTCACATACCAATCATGCATCCATACCCGGCTAGCTTGTTAGATTACTTGCCTCGTCAGGCGCTGGTGCTTATCGATGATTTACAGGCAATACTGGATGCCACTTTAGACCTCGAAGAGCAAGCGGTAACTTTCAGGAAGGACGCAATTGCCGAAGGCGTAATCCCAGAGGATTTCCCCGTCCCCTACTTGAGCTGGAGTGAGATCGCGGACAACTTGCCTGCCGATCGCACGATGGTCTTGGGGAGCAAGACCGATCTGGAGACCTTGCAGGACGAGGATTCTCAGTCTGGCAACCCTATATCCCGCAGTTTTCTTCCCGGACCACGCTATGGTGGCAGGCTGAAACCTTTCATGGAGTACTTGACTGAGCGAGTGGAACAAGGTGAGAATTCCATCATTGTCTCACGCCAGAGCGCTCGCCTGGCTGAGTTATGGGGCGAAAGCACTCCTTATCCTCTTCCAACTTCTCCAATTTTTATTGAGGGAAGCCTGACAGAAGGTTTTACTTTTCTATCAGCTGATTCGCCTCCCGTGCACTTATTCACAGATGGTGAGATTTTCGGCTGGCGACGCCCGGAGCTTCGCCAGCGCCCGCGCGCAGTGGCTGAATCCCCAGAGGGTGCATACACTGACTTGCAGGCTGGAGATTATGTTGTTCATGTGGATCACGGCATCGGTATTTTCGTAGGCCTGGTAACCCGCACGATTGATTCATTAGAGCGTGAATACCTGTGCATCGAATATGCCGATGAGGCGCAGTTGTTTGTGCCTGTGCATCAGGCGGATCGCGTCACTCGTTACGTCGCCGATACGCGCACGCCGGCGCTGAGCCGCCTGGGGGGGATGGAATGGCGCAATGTCAAGACTCATGTGAAAGAAGCGGTGGTAGAGGTAGCCCAGGACTTGCTTGAGCTTTACGCAACGCGCAGTGTGGTGAAGGGGTACGCCTTTGCGAAGGATTCTCCCTGGCAGCAAGAATTGGAAGCCAGCTTCCCCTATATCGAAACCGACGACCAGATTCGCGTGCTGGACGAGGTGAAGCGCGATATGGAAACCGCGCGGCCGATGGATCGGTTGATTTGTGGCGACGTGGGATATGGCAAGACCGAAGTGGCTTTACGCGCTGCCTTCAAAGCTGTGATGGATGGCAAGCAAGTCGCGGTGCTGGTTCCCACCACGGTACTGGCCCAACAGCATTACCAAACCTTCCGCCAGAGGCTGGCAGCCTTTCCGGTGGCGGTGGAGATGCTCTCTCGCTTCCGCTCCCACGCAGAGCAGCGGGATATTGTGCAGCGCTTGCAGAATGATGCCGTCGATATCGTTATTGGTACGCACCGGCTCCTGTCTTCAGATGTGGTATTCAAAGACCTGGGGCTCCTGATCATCGATGAGGAGCAACGCTTTGGTGTGACCCACAAAGAAACGCTCAAGAAATTGCGTTCCGAAATTGACGTGCTCACCCTGACTGCCACGCCCATCCCGCGCACACTGTATATGGCATTGACCGGCGTGCGAGATATCTCCACGATTAACACCCCTCCTGAAGAGCGCTTGCCCATCATCACGCATGTGGGGCCATACCAACCACGGTTGGTACGCCAGGCCATCTTGCGCGAGCTTGAACGGGGCGGGCAGGTTTTCTTTGTCCATAATCGTGTACAAACGATAGGTGGCATATCCCGCCATTTGGAGCAGCTTGTCCCCGAAGCGCGCATTGCCATCGCACACGGGCAAATGCCGGAACACATTCTTTCAGAGCGCATGAAGCAATTCGTCAACGGTGACGTGGATGTTCTTGTGAGTACGTCAATTATTGAGTCTGGCCTGGATATTCCCAACGCAAATACACTCATCGTTGACCGCGCCGATAGCTTTGGCTTGGCGCAGCTTTACCAATTGCGCGGCCGGGTGGGCCGCGGTGCTCAGCGTGCATATTCCTTCTTTTTCCGCCACACACGCCGGTCGCCCACACCCGAGGGTCGCGAGCGGATGGAAACCATCGCAGAAAACACCCAACTAGGCGCGGGCTATTCGATTGCCATGCGAGATCTGGAGATCCGCGGCACGGGTGATATCTTAGGGACACGCCAACATGGACATATTGTTGCGGTTGGCTTTCATCTTTACACCCGATTGCTGGCCGAGGCTGTCCGGCAACTGCGACCTTCGCAACCGGCTCTCCTTCAGAAAGGGTGGCAAATTCCCCGGCCTAGTCCAGCAAATGTGGATCTCCCCATGCCTGCCAATATCCCTGCCGAGTATGTGGCTGATCGGACAATGCGCTTGCGCTTGTACCGGCGCATGGCTGATCTCCAAACTCTGCAGGAGGTAGATTCCCTGGCGGATGAATTTGTTGATCGTTTTGGCCCGCTTCCGGTAGCGGTGAGCAACCTGTTTTTCCAGCTTAAGGTGAAGTTGCTGGCAGAACAAGCCAGCCTAGCTTCAATTAGCAGCGAGAATGGACAGCTTGTGATGCGCTTTCCAGACAAGGAGGTGCCTGCGTCATTACCTAATCCGGGGCCATTTGTGCGGGTTGGCAAGACCGCACTGTGGATGCCTTATACTAATCTACCAAATTGGCGTGAAACGCTTGTGGAAGTATTAAAGAATTTGGCGAATAAAGATGGGGTAGCGATACGAGAGTAGCGCTTCTCTCCCATGCCACCTATCCCTATCATTTACCTCCCGAGACATGTTCCCACCTGGCATACCCCTCTCAAAAAGGCTTCTTGACCTGCTATTGACCATCCCTGGTTTAGTGTTGGTCTCGCCTGTGCTGCTACTCATCGCCCTGATGGTGCGTATTATTCATGGCAAGCCAGTGCTCTTCCGCCAGTTACGTCCGGGCTACCGGGGTCAGCCATTCTATGTGTACAAATTCCGCACCATGACCGAAGATCACGATGAAGTGGGCAACCTGTTACCAGATACCCACCGGCTGACTGCATTAGGACGCTTTTTGCGCACCACCAGTCTGGATGAGCTACCGGAGTTATTTCATGTCTTGGCAGGTAAAATGAGCCTGGTTGGCCCGCGCCCCTTGCTGATGCAGTATCTGGATCGTTACACGCCCGAGCAGGCGCGCCGCCATGATGTGCTGCCTGGCATCACCGGTTGGGCACAAGTCAACGGGCGCAATGCTATTACTTGGGAAGATAAGTTTCGTTTCGATGTCTGGTATGTGGATAACTGGTCGCTCTGGTTGGACATCAAAATCCTGGCGGTGACTTTGTGGAAGGTGCTCAAGCGCGAGGGTATCAGCCAGCCTGGACGCGCCACGGCCGATGAATTTATGGGTTCGAAGCGGGACGAGGGTTGAGAATGATGGAAAACACGGCGTTATATCGCTCCCTTTACCTCATCCGTGCCTTCGAAGAGACAGTTTTAGCGAATTTCCCACGCGGCATATTCTTTGGCACCACACATACCTACCTGGGACAGGAGGCGAACGCTGTGGGCGTGCTCAGCCACCTACAAGCGGGAGACGTAGTTTTTAGCAACCATCGCTGTCATGGGCACTACCTAGCATATGGCGGTGACCCGCGTGGCCTGTTCGCTGAGCTGATGGGTAAAGCCACCGGCGTGTGCGGTGGGAGGGGTGGCTCGCAGCACCTGCATTGGAAGAACTTTTACTCAAACGGCGTCCAGGGAGGCATTGTGCCGATTGCCACGGGCATGGCCTTGGCGGAGAAGCGCAAGGGGAGCGGTGCGGTGACCGTGGCTTTCTTAGGTGATGGCACGCTGGGTGAGGGTGTGGTGTATGAAGCGCTGAACATGGCTTCGCTGTGGCAGGCTCCCATCTTGTTCGTGTTGGAGAATAATCGTATTGCCCAGACCACTCCTGTCGAGCTGGCGGTTGCTGGGAAAATCCCTGCCCGCTTCAATGCCTTTGGCATCCCGGCACGCCAGTTAGATAGCAGCGATGTGAATGAGATTGTTCCGCTAGCAGGTGAATTGATGAAAGAGGTACGTACCTTGAGCGTGCCGCGGGCGCTGATACTGCATACCTACCGCTTTGGTCCCCACTCCAAGGGAGATGACACACGCAATCCACAGGATGTCGATCGAATCAAGCAGGCGCGCGATCCGTTATCTATTCATGCCTCCCGCCTTGGCCCTGACGAGCGTGCTGCCATTGAAGCCGATATTAAGCAGTTGATCGAGCAGGCATTTCACCAAGCTATGGTCGATCCTTTTCCAGTCATTAGCGATGCATAACCCGTGACTGTTTGAAACGCAGCTACCCATGAATACCGTCCTAGAAACCCTTAATTCTGCCCTGCATCGTGCCTTCACCGATGATGCGCACGTATTGCTGCTTGGTGAGGATGTGCTTGATCCGTATGGAGGGGCTTTTAAGGTGACGCGCGGACTTTCCACGCGCTTCCCTGAACGCGTGTTAACCACCCCCATCTCTGAGGCGGGCATCGTCGGTGTTGCGGCAGGGATGGCTTTACGCGGCCTGCGTCCGGTGGTGGAGATCATGTTTGGCGACTTTGTCGCTTTGGCTGCCGACCAATTTGTTAACCACCTCGCCAAGTTCCGCTGGATGTACAATGAGCAGGTGCGCTTGCCTTTGGTGATCCGCACCCCGATGGGTGGGCGGCGCGGCTATGGACCCACCCACAGCCAAACGCTGGAGAAGCTTTACCTGGGGTTGCCCGGCTTGCGGGTGATAGCTCCTACGGCACTAGGAAATCCGGGCGACTTACTCTACGATACGATACTGCACACCGGAGACCCGGTATTATTCATTGAAAATAAGCTGCTGTACGCCATGCCGCTCCACGGCGAAGATTTGGTCGAGGATTTTATCCCTTATCCCTTATCCCCTATCCCATCAGAGATTGGTGGTGAGAGGCAGGGAATAGGGGATCATTCCAATCCCACCTATGGGCTCTCCTTGCGCGGGGCGCCGCCCCCTCAATTGACCATCACCGCATACGGTTACATGGCTGAGCTAGCCTTACAAGCCGTCCGCCGCTTGGCTTACCAGCATGAGATTTTTGTCGAGCTGATAGTCC
>DATCYX010000112.1:0-5864 GCA_036526235.1 Anaerolineales bacterium
CCTGGCGAATTGGAGCGCACCATCTTCGCCATTGGCTCCCACGACATCACCCTGGATGTGATGGCGCAATTCCTGGCTGCGAAAAACCGCCTCCTGGCATCTGCCAATGTGGGCAGCCAGGGAGGTCTGGTGGCATTGCGCCGCGGGGAGGCTCACATGGCAGGGTCGCACTTGCTTGATCCTGAGACGGGCGAGTTCAACCTGCGCTCTGTTCGTGAGTACCTGCCGGGGGTGCCGGTGACCGTGGTAGCCCTGGTGGGGAGGCAACAGGGCCTGTTGGTGCCGCGCGGTAATCCCAAACATATCCGCGCCCTGCAAGATCTAGCCCGTCCAGATGTGGCCTTCGTCAACCGCCAGCGCGGGGCGGGCACGCGGGTGCTGCTGGATTACCATCTTGCGTCCCTCGGGGTTGCAGCAGAGTCTGTCGCTGGCTACCGGCAAGAGGAGTACACCCATCTTGCGGTAGCCGCTGCGGTTGCATCGGGTCGCGCCGATTGTGGTCTGGGCATCGCCGCTGCAGCTCAGGCGCTTGATCTCGATTTCTTGCCTTTATTCCAGGAGCGCTACGACCTGGTTATCCCGCAGGAATACTACCAGAGCGAGTTGCTTGCCCCTGTGCTGGATTTGCTGCACCAGGCGGAGTTCCGCCAGGCGATCGAGGCGCTGCCTGGCTATGATATCGAGCCGATGGGTGCTATCATCGCACAATTAGATTAAACGGTTATATCTTTGGAGGACCAATGACACTCTTGAAGGGAACAATTGCCCCCGACTTTACACTATTAGATGAAACCAGCACGCCGCGCAAGCTTACAGATTATCGCGGCCAGCCGGTGGTGCTCTATTTTTATCCGAAGGATGATACCCCCGGTTGCACGACCGAGGCATGTGGGTTTCGCGATGATTATGGGGATTATCAGCAAGCTGGAGTAACGATTTTGGGCGTAAGTCCAGATTCTCCGAAGAAGCACACTAAATTCAAGGAAAAATACAACCTGCCCTTCACCTTGCTGGCTGATACCGAGCATGCAGTCTGTGAGTTGTACGGGGTTTGGGGGCGCAAAAAGTTTATGGGTCGTGAATATGATGGGGTTTTCCGCACTACGTACCTGATCGGAGCGGATGGGGTTATTCTCCAGGTATTCGAGAAGGTCAAACCCGATGGGCATTCCGCGGAAATTCTGCAGGCCTTGGAGAAGTAAGCGCTGCGGCAGGGTGGCAGCATTGTGAATCCCGGCTCTGCTCTGCTGTGGGGTGCTCTCGGTGCTCAGCTCCAACACCCAGGGCAATTGCATATGCCCTGAGGGGCATGCGCAATCCCGTAAAAAGAGTGTTTGGGGTGTTTTGGTGGGGGTATGCCCCCACTAAAACACCCCATTTTCTCTCCTCAGTGATGGGGAATCGCCCAAATGCGATTGTCCTGCTCCAACACCAAAAAGGGCTTTCGTTTCGGGTACAATAGGGCACGTGAATAAATGGCATGAGCTGAACAGGCAAAAGCGGCATAATCTGGTGCGCTTAGGCATCGCTGCCGCTGCTTTAATTCTCATCATCGTCTATGAAAACTTGGAATGGAACTGGCAAATTGGTACGCCGCGCGGCTGGTGGGCCACGCTGGATGCGTTCCTGCTGGCGCTCTTGGGAGCGTTAGCCTATTTCTCGGTAGATCGCATCTTGCGCATGGTGGACGAGCGCCAGGCGCTCAAGGAGCAGCTGGGGCACGCGGAAAGCGAGCTGAACGAGATGCGCCAGCGGCAGGGCACGCTGTTGCGTATCAGCCAGATGTACCTGGATGCCAGCGATGAAGACGAGGTCGTAGAACTGGCGCTGAACTTGTCACGCGAACTGCTCGGCGCTCGCGGTGCGTCTTTCGTGCCATTAGATGAAAATGCACAGCCGTTGGAAGCCAGGAGTCTGGGGGAAGTTCCCATTGCAGATGCGGGAAGCTGGTTGGAGTACCTAGCCTCGCCGGCTGTGCGTGAGGCATGCGATGCATGCCAGAACCGTGAGCAGTTGACCCATGTGTGCCCCTTGCTCAAGGGTGCCTTCCAGGATGCCACCGGGGTATATTGCATCCCTCTGCGGCGCCGGGAGCAGGATTATGGCATCTTTAATTTATTTCTGCCCCAAAGCTCAGTATTGGATGACGAAGCCCTACTACTGCTCCGGACGCTTATGGATGAGACAGTCATCGCCTTAGAGAATGTGCGCATGCGCCAGCGAGCGATGATTGCCTTGCACCAGCTGCAAAAATTGCGTGAAAAAACCGACCTGAACGGGTTGCTGGCAGATCTGCTGGTGAGCTTGCGCGATACGCTGGAAGCTGATTATGTGCTGGTTTCGATACAGGATGGTGAGAGCGGACCCCAAAAAACGGAGGTCTCGATTGGAGTGGATATCCCGGAGAAAGCCCGCCACCTGATCAACGGGATTTTGCAAAGCGTGCTGACGTCCAAAGAGCCGGTCTTGCTGGAGAGCGCCTCTGGGGGGATGGCATCCGCGGCAGGGTTGCACGCCATGCTGGCTGCGCCGCTGGTGGTCCAAGAATCCAGGAAAGACGGGCCAGCGCTGGGGGTCATCCTGGCTGCCAGCCGGCGAACCAGGGCGTTCGGTCAGCGCCAGCTGTCCATCCTGCAGATGATCGCCGGGCAGGTCTCCCTGGTGGTGCAGAACGTGCGCCTGCTGGCCCAGCTTGAGTATAAGACGATGATCGAAGAGCGCATGCGCCTGGCGCGGGAGATCCATGATGGTCTGGCGCAAACCCTGGGATTCTTGAAGCTGAAGACCGCACAGATGCGCTCGTATCTCGAACAGGGTGAAGGCGATTTGCTCCAAGAAGCGGTAGATACCTGTTATAGCGTGCTGGCAGAAGCCTACCAGGACGCTCGCCAGGCGATTGACGGGCTGCGCATCTCTTCCAAGGAAGGCTTTGGAGAGTGGTTACAGCAGACCGTCGACGAGTTCCAGGAGCACACTGGCATGCTTGTCGATCTGTGCGACCCGGAGATCGCTGGCGCTCTTCTGCCTGAGGTCCAGGTGCAGTTGATTCGCATCGTCCAGGAGGCCCTGAACAACGTGCGCAAGCATGCCAAAGCCCGGCAGGTGGAGATCGACTGCCAGCGTGTGGGCCAAGACATGGTGATGGAGATCCGCGACGACGGCGGGGGGTTTAATGTGGAAGATGTGCCTGGCCCATCACAGCACGGGTTGCGCGGGATGCGCGAGCGGGCTGAGCTGATCGGCGCTGATTTCCAGGTGATCAGCCAACCTGAGAAGGGGACAACCGTCCGCATCCGGCTGCCGGTGCAGGAGAGGGAGAGGCTGTTATGAAACCGATCAGCTTGCTGGTGGTGGATGATCATGCCCTGTTCCGCTCGGGGTTGATCAGCCTCTTGAAGGGGATGCCAGAGTTCGAGGTGGTGGGCGAGGCAGGCAACGGCCAGGAAGCCCTGGAGGCCGCCCGCCAGCTTGCCCCTGATATGGTCTTGCTGGATGTCAACATGCCGGTCATGGATGGGGTGGAGGCGGTGCGCGCCATCAAAGCGGCCCTTACTTGCCGCATCATGATGCTGACCATCTCCAAAAATGACGATGACCTGTTTGGCTCGATCCTGGCTGGCGCGGATGGCTACCTGCTCAAAAACGCCACCCCGGACGAGCTTCGCAAAGCCATCCTCCAGGTGCATGGTGGCATGGCGGTGCTGGCGCCAGATGTAACCCGCAAGGTGATGGGCGCGGTGCGCACCGACCCGGCGAGCCTTGCCAGCCACGGGTTGAGCAGCCGGGAGATGGAAGTGTTGCAGTGCCTGGCACAGGGCTTGACCACCAACCAGATATCCAATGAGCTGTTTATCTCGGATAACACCGTCAAAACCCACGTGCGGCACATCATGGAAAAGCTGGATGCTTCCAACCGGGCGGAGGCGGTCAGCAAAGCCACCCAGATGGGTTTGATCGGGGGAGAGTAGAAGCGCAAGTTGTATCTTCGGAGGGGTGATGAAAAAATCACCCCTCCGGGTTAGTTAAATCCCTCTTTTATGACAAGGGTGGTGGATGACATTTTAGACCTTCTTTGGTAAATTATAGGAGGTATGACACAGCGCGCCAGACCCCAGCGCATTTTAATCGCCTCTTCCCACGCTCTCTTTGGGCAGGGGTTGCGTAGTCTGTTGCTTGCCCGCCAGAAAGCAGAGGTCGAAGTAGTGGGTATGGTTTCCAGCCTCGGCGAGGCGCTGGCGGCTATCGACGTGCTCAACCCCGACCTGGTCATCGTGGATTACGACGACCAGGCCCTCAACCGGGAGGAGTTTTTGGCGCGTTTTGTGGGCAGTGAGAAGAAATTGCGCGTGGTCTTGCTCTCGCTACAAAACCCAGAAGAGGCCATCGTCTATGACCGCCGCACCATGGCGGCCGCCCAAATTGACCGCTGGCTTGAGGAGTGGCCCACCGAAGAAGAAGCGGAAGCGCCGCCGCCCCCCTCTGGGGGTGGGCCTCTTTCCGCCAACCGTCTCAGGAGAAACACTATGAAACATTTGATCATTGCTGGTATTTTCGTCGTCCTTGTCACGGTTTTGCTGATCGTAGGGATGGACACAGCCGGGCTCTTACCCGAACAGGCAAGCCTGCAAGCCATCCCCATCGACTCGATGTTTGACCTGGAATTCAAGGTGATCTACTTCCTGTTCGCCTTGATTGTGGTGTTCATGGTCTACAGCATCGTGGTATTCCGGCGTAAGCCCGGGGATACATCTGATGCCCGCCATGTGGAGGGCAATACGAAGCTCGAAGTGACCTGGACCCTCATCCCGCTGGTGACCGTGCTGACTTTTTCCTTCTTGGGAGCCCAGTCTCTGGCTGAGACCCAGGCGATTGGGGATAGCGTCATGGAGGTGAACGTGATTGGTTCGCAGTGGGCCTGGCGCTTTGAATACCCCGATACGGGAATCGTATCCAATGAATTGCGCTTGCCGGTAGGCAAGCAGGCACTTCTGCACCTGCAATCAACGGATGTGATCCATTCCTTCTGGGTGCCTGAGTTCCGCGTCAAGCAGGACGCCCTGCCGGGTGGAGAGGAGTTCATCCGCGATCTGCGCGTTACTCCGACCAAAATTGGCGAGTACAAGGTGCGCTGCGCCGAATTGTGCGGATTGAATCACGCTTACATGGAAGCGCCAGTGATCGTTATGGCAGAAGCTGACTACAAAGATTGGGAGATCGCCGAATCAGGTCTCTCGCCAGACCCTGTGGTGCGCGGCCAAAAGTGGTACGAAAACTACGGCTGCAATGCCTGCCATACGTTGGACGGAACCATCAAGGTTGGTCCGAGTTGGAAGGGTCTCTATGGAAGCCAGGCTAAGTTCACCGATGGGACAACGGCTGTCGCGGATGACGCCTATATTTACGAATCCATTCGCAACCCAGGCGCCAAGACGGTGGAGGGTTTCACACCTGGACTTATGCCGCAGAATATCGCCGAAAAGATGAGCGACGATCAAATCAGCGATGTGATCGAGTTCATCAAGACCTTGAAATGATAATGAGATACCCGCAATGACGGCACAATCATATAAGGAGTTTGGGTATGAGTGAAAACAACAGAGTTAATCTTTTCTCCACCAGCCTGGTGCGTGGCTTGCTGGCGATGGTTATTGGTATTCCAGTAGGCATGGGCTTGGTTACCGTGGTGCGCCTGCTGGTTGGCTTACCCGCTTGGAAGGCCGAACCGGCCTGGGTGGTGGGTGCGGTGTTTGGCGTGGTAGCTTTCATGCTGGGCACGGGCGTGATGAATGACTGGCTTAAGTGGGCGAGAGGGGAAGAGACACCCGAACACCCTATAGCCAATCCAAATCTGAAGGGTCTGGCCA
>DATCYX010000113.1:0-4263 GCA_036526235.1 Anaerolineales bacterium
AGGAGACACGCCCATCGCCGCCTTCCGCCAGGCTCAGAATGGTCGCCCCGCGCTTCTCTAATTCTACCCGTTTTTGCGGATCTGTACCGGGCAGGGAAGCAATCCACGGGGGTCGGTTGCCCTTTAATAGGTTGGCGTCAAGGGGAAAACGCAGGCGGCTATCCAGCACCACTGGCTGCGGGTCGCGGCCCTGCACAAGGCGCACATTGAGGCGGGGGTCATCTGCCAGCAGCGTGCCAATGCCCACCAGGATGCCGTCATGAGCCGCGCGCAGATGATGGGTCATCTCCATCGAGGCAGGGCTGCTTAGTCGCAAGGGAATGCCCCGCTCTGCTGTAATGCTTCCA
Organism: Anaerolineales bacterium; assembly: GCA_036526235.1. Classification (GTDB taxonomy): domain Bacteria; phylum Chloroflexota; class Anaerolineae; order Anaerolineales; family UBA4823; genus DATCYX01. Next base: position 348 of record DATCYX010000113.1, read on the forward strand.
TCCAGGCTTTGGGCGTAACTCAGTGTGACGAGCGGGCGACCTGTATTGTGGCGGTGCTTCTGCGCTCCTGCCAGCAACTCGTCAATGGGAACCATTCTTACGGTTCGTCGCCCCCACAGGAAAGGCTTCCAGGTCAAGAAGATGGTTCATACGCAAGGCTTTCGTGAACAGGTACTGGGCGTTGTCGGGGTTGACCGTGGAATGCAGCGGCACGCGCTCCAAGACAGGCACACCCAAATCTTGCAGGTGCTGTATCTTAACCGGGTTATTGGTTAGCAAGCGGATGGAGCGCACGCCCAAATCATCCAGAATACCTGCCGCCACGCTGTAATCCCGCTCATCGGCCTGGTGACCCAGAGCCAGGTTAGCATCCACCGTGTCGTATCCCTGGTCTTGCAGGTTGTAGGCGCGCAACTTATCCATCAGGCCGATACCGCGCCCCTCTTGGCGCAGGTAGATCAACACGCCAGCCCCAGTAGCAGCGATCATCTGCATAGAGTGCTGCAATTGCTCGCCGCAGTCGCAGCGCCGCGAACCGAGGACATCCCCGGTGAAACATTCCGAGTGCACCCGAACAAGCACATCGCTCTGATCGCGCACTTCTCCCATCACCAAAGCCAAGTGTTCTTTGCTATCCTGGTTAGTGATGTATAAATTGAGCTGGAACTCGCCCATATCCGTTGGAATGCGGGCGCAAGCTTTGTGTTCAACAATCAAGCTATCCATGATACTACTTTTGGCGTCCTTCGACCCACAACAAGGCAATCAGCGCTAATTCAATAATTTTGTCGATATAAGCCACCGGGTTTCGCTCCCCAAATGCAACCCAGCCGATCACCGTTACAGCAGTGTAGCCTATCAGTGCCCAGCGCACCTTACCACGCATCCCCTCAAACTGAGGTAAGTATAGGGCAGCAGTCAATGCTAAATACCCGACGCCATTCAAGTAAAACATCACCATGTTCTCAGGTATTGCCAGGATGATATGAATAACCGCGGTTGCTAGAGCAAGCAGAATAATTCCAATCTGCATCGCCCCAAATTTGGTTTGTCCTGTGTTCATTTTATATTCCTCCTTAGTTATATTCTTCTCTCTGTGGCCTGGTTAGGCACGACAACCCGAGCGCGCCGGCGCGTCATGATGCCACCTAACAAAATACCTAAACCACCTAATGTGATGTCCCGCCCCCGGATGAGCAGGCTGATGCTCAAACCCAAAGCCGGGTTGAGTCCAAGGGCTTCCATCGCAAGTATCTGGCTAGCCTCCAGCGCACCCAACCCCCCCGGCAATGGGAACAAGAAAGCAATGCGGGCAGCGGTCAGGGCGGCAACTGCCTGGAGCAAGTCTACCTGGATGCCCAGGAAGCGCAAAGCCAGCCAATACTCCAGGGTCATCACGCCCCAGATCAAGATGGATAGCACAGAGGCTCCCAGCACGACGAGCGGTTTACGCTGGCAAAACTGGCTTATCTGCTCTTCGGCCAAGGCGGTGGCGCGCGTCAACCGCAGGATCGCTCCGCGCCGCTGGGGTAAGCGAGTTAACAAGCTTGCCAGGGGGGATTTCCCCTTCCATATCGCCAGCGTATAGGTCAACAACAAGATGAATGGCCCCGCCATCCATGCCACAGCCTGAATGGGCGCCAGCTCTACGAGCAAACCGGATCCCAAGGCTGCGAATATACCGACCAGCAAGAAGCCGAAATTTGCCAGCAACTCTAGGATTTTATCCAGCGATACGGACGCCAGCGCACTGGAAGTTGAGATACCGTGGCGGTTCCGCATATAGTAGACCTGCGCTGGCTCTCCGCCGAACTGTGGTCCAGGTGTGAAATAGCTGATGCCAAAGGCTACCAGCCGGTATGCCGCCACGGATAAATAGCGGATGGTGTACCCTTGGGCACGCAAAATCAGCCACCAACGACCACTGACTAGCAAGAGGATAATGGTGTTGAGGGCTGCCAATAGCAGAATCTTGGCGACGCTCAAACTGCTCAGGGCGCGCAGTATATCTGCCAGAGGGGCATCCCGCACAGACCAAATGACCAGCACGGGAACCAGGAGCCAAAGTAGTTGCAGCCAAGGGTGCTTTTTCATGTATTGCTTTGCTACCCCCTATAAATCTCAGAAAACTTGGGGGCTTTTTGGATAAGCTGGCGTGCCTGCTCGGTGACAGCGTTCATGAATGTCATAGAACCATCGTTGATCAACTCAGCAGCGGGCAATGCCTGGCTGAAAGCCACACGCACTGCGACCGGTCGCAGAGATGGCGAAAGCATTTGACCCAGGACCTGCAAGCTGGCAGCGATGCGCTCGCGATCCTGCTGCGCCTTGCGCAAGCGAGTGAGCGGGTGACTCAGCGATGCCGGCCAGATGACCCCACTGACAATGGCGACCACGATGCTCGTCTCAGGGACCAAACGGGCGAAGACAGCCATGCTCTCAGACCAGCCCTCCAGCGAATCAACAGCTCCAGGCATACAGTAGGGATCGGGTTCAATCTCTCCGGCGGGGAAAGTGAGTGCTGCACCACCGCGTCGCAAGTGGTTAACGACATTACGCACTACGCCCATTCGCTGATTGGTGTCATCGGGCACATAAATCAAGTGACGGCTGACATTGGACAGAGCACTCAAGAAAGGCCGTTCGGCGGCAATAATACGTAGATCAGGACGGTCCAAGCTTGCGAATAACGCCAGTGTATCTGTCATTCCAGGATGGTTAGAGAGCACCAGCAGCGGTCCGCTAGCCGGGATATTCTGCTGTCCCACAATTTCTAATTGAGATACATATCCTTTCAAGGTGTGCTGAGAGGCTTGGTGCAATCCTTGCTCGCCAACCTGGCGATCGAATTCAACCATTTGCGAAGCAAAGCGCTGCGCTGGCAGCCAGCACACTGTCTCCAACACTTTTCGCCCGCGCCGAAGCTTCTCCAGACCAAAGGCGACTAAGAAATCCCGTATATTGACCTGGATTAACGTGTCGAGTTGTGAAGGGTATCCAAAAATGCTGTGTTCAGCCATTAAATTACACTAACCTCATTCTAAATGACTAATTTTACCATCTAGATCTCATCTTAGATATATATACGCCGAAATATCTAATATTAGATTTATATAATTGGTATTTAATCGCTGCCTCTTGCCAAAACTCTAATAATTTCCTTAAGCGAATCCTAAAATCGAGATGTGAAAAGCGGAACTTTATTGTGGTAAAATCGTCAGAGTCTGAAAAGGAGATACATAATGAAAGGCTTTTCAATTTCTCGCAATCCCCGTAGGCTGGGCCTGAAGGCATTCAGCCTGCTCCTGGTGCTGGCGCTTCTGACAGCTTCCCTGCCAGTTGTCGCCCTGGCAGCCCCGTCTGCTGCAACTTGTGCCAGGAATTACACAGTTCAATCTGGAGATACGCTAAGCAAAATATCAGTCACCTATGATGTTAGCATCGCCGAGCTGGCGACTGCCAATAACCTCAAAGAGCCCTACACCCTTTACATTGGGCAGCAACTATGCATCCCCGGGAGCACGACCACAACTACGACCACCTCTTCCAGCAGCTCTTCAAGCTCGTCCGAGAAACTCACCATCACAGTAGAAAATGACAAGATTGTCGTAAAGGTTTCTGGACTCACTAAGAACTCTGCACTCGTAGTTAAGGGCATGAAATACGACCGAGGCGATACCTCCTGGATTAAGTTCGGCAATCTCAAAACGGATAAAAAGGGTAACGGCTCAGTCACGCTTAAGCTACCCAAGCACCTAAAAGAGGGAAGTTACCTGGTGTTATGCGTAAAGAACCTCCTGAACGACAAGGTCGAGTGCCAGAGGATCCGTATGTAGCTTAGCGAGCTATTCCCCTATATTACATACTCTCTTGAACAAGTGGGATTTCCGGGTAATATCTTCCTGGAAATCCCACA
>DATCYX010000114.1:0-2606 GCA_036526235.1 Anaerolineales bacterium
CACCATCTTTCACAGAGACAACTTGGTGATGGGTGAAGATGCGCACCCCGTTAGCGCTCATCTGGCGGGTGATTTCCGCCGAGATTTCCGGGTCGAGGGTAGCCAGAACACGATCAAGGAACTCGATCACCGTCACCTGGCTGCCCAGGTTGGAGAAGATAGTGGCGAACTCCAACCCGATCACTCCCCCGCCCACGATGGTCAGCGTCTCTGGCATCTCGCCAATGCTGATCAGCCGGTTGCTGCTGACCACAAAAGGCTCGTCTGCGCTCACAAAGCTGGGGATGAGCGGGCGTGAGCCGGTAGCCAGGACGATGTGCTCGGCTTCCAGTATCTCCTCCTCTCCAGTGTAATGCATTTCAATCCCATCCAGGTCGAGCTTACCCTGTCGTACCCTAACTTTACCCGGGGCGAGCATCTCTGCTTCACCTTGGAAAATGTCTACCTCGTGAACCTCTAGTAAATCGATGACCGCCTGGCGCGCGCGGCGGATGACCTCATCCCGCCGTGAGGCGACCTGGCCAAAGTCGATGGAGTAACCCGAGACATTGATCCCGTAGCGGCTGCTCTCCTTGACCGTGCGGGCTATCTTGGCCGACTCGATCATGGATTTGCTGGGCGTGCAGCCCCAGTTAGTGCAAATCCCGCCCACAAAATCACGCTCAACCACTGCAACCTTTGCGCCCAATTGGGCCATACGGACGGCGCAGGTGTGCCCTGCCGGGCCGCTGCCGATTACGATAGCTGTGTATTTATCCATCATACTCCTTATTTGACTGAATTGTCATCGCGAGCCTGCCGTAATCCGGCAGGCGTGGCGATCTCTACTCCATCAGCAAGGATTGCTACACCCCAACGGGGCTCCTAAGAAACTTCCTGGAACGTGGGCTGCAAGCGAAAGCCCAACTTGGCTGCTCGACGGCTCAGGTTGCGTAAAACACGAGCTCGATATTGTTGATCATAGTAATCGGCACCAAAGTCATGATAAGGCTTACGCTCTTTCAGCATGAAGTAGATGATGCGAGCCAGCTTGTGGGCGGTAGCGGTGATCGCCGCAGGCGTCCCCAGGCGGGCGCGCATCCGTCGGAAGTAAGCGCCCAAGGCACTGTCGCTGGTCTTCAGGCTAGCCGCCGCTACCCGCAAAGCTGCGCTGGCCCGGTTCTTGGTTGGCTGCACACCGGTCTGTATGATCTTGCCGCCAGTGATCTTGTTGTTGGGACACAAACGCAGCCAGGAAGTAAAATGCTTCACCGTGGGCCATTGGCTCATATCGATGCCGATTTCGCTCAGCACTTTCTGGACGGTCAGTTCATCCACCCCATCGATCTGGGTCAAATCCACCCCCGTCAGGCGATAGAGGGCTGGAGCCAGATCAAAATGAGCCTGATTCTTGCGCCGTTTTTGGGTGCGAGGTGCGGGCGGGAGTGTGCCGGGGTCTTCAGGAGGCTCAAATTCCTGGTACATGGCTTCCAATTCGGCATCGCAAGCCTTCAATTGCTGGTCATAAAAATCATACAACTCCAAAGCCTGCTTCAAGGCAAACAGATGCTCGCGCTTGTAATGGCCTTCGAGCGATTTGGCGATCTCTGCTTCGCTCTTTTTGCAGCCCGGTTCGCGCAAGGCAGCCAGGCGCTGCGGATTGCGCTCTCCCGCAAGGATGGCTCGGATCATCTTCAGCCCGGTCACCCCAGTGATGTCGCTGAGCACGTTGGTCAGGCGCACATTCATCAAGGTCAGTGCTTTTTGCATATGCTGGATATGGGCCGAGCGATACTGCACCAGCATTTCACGATGACGCACCAGACTGCGGATGGCAACGATCTGTTCGGGCGGGCGAAACGAAGGATTGAGCAGACCATAGGTGTGCAACTGCTGAATCCACTGGCAGTCCAAAACATCCGTCTTGCGCCCGCCGACGTTCTTGAGATGGCGGGCATTCACCAGACAGACATCAAAGGCCTCGGCTTCCAAGATCTCGTAGAGCGGGATCCAGTACACCCCTGTAGCTTCCATGGCCACCGTCTCGATCTGGCAGGCTTTCAGCCAGTTTGCCAGGCGACGCAGGTCGGCCGTGAAGGTCGGAAACGAGCGCACGCTCTCTGCGTCTCGGTCGGGGGGAACGGCAACGTACACTTCTTCCGCACCAATGTCGATCCCGCATGCATTAGGGTTGATCTGCTCCAGGGCATTCACCTGAACTTTCATCTTAGTCTGACGCTTCTGCTTGGCCATCGCTTTCTCCTTCGAAAAAAGGGTTGGTCCAGACCCGATCATCGAAAGGTTGTGTACGCTCCTAAACGGGGTCCCACTTGGGCCACCAATGAATGAACCACGCATGATCGGAACCATACTCGCAAACGGGTTCGGAAACACCAGTGCCGGGCCGGTCTTAACTGTCTGGACTGGTGCCGATTCTACCCGCTCAGTTTCCTCCAGAAAGAAATGCGCACAGCGCTGTGGAATTACTCGCAATGACACTGCGTAACGTGAGTCAATAACTACTTATGAAAGAAAAGGAGTAAAACCATGAATACAAAACATCTTTTGATCAATCTCGTGCTTTTGGTCGCGCTGCTGCTCGCTGGCTGCAGTTCCGACGATGTCAG
>DATCYX010000115.1:0-5096 GCA_036526235.1 Anaerolineales bacterium
TCCGCTACCACAGCACCTGTGGGGTAGTATTCCCCCTGGTGAATTGTTGAGTGCCGAAATCTCCAGCCGTATGCCACTTGGCTGGGGACCGTATATGATCGAGGAATGGACATCTGGCGATCATATCACGCTGATTAAGAATCCCAACTACTACCGCGCCTCCGAGGGGCTGCCGTACTTCGAGCGCCTGGTGTATCGATTTATTGGTCAAGGAGATACAGCACTTTCAGCGCTGCTGGCAGGCGAATGCGATTTTGTGGATGAAAGCGGGCTAGACGGCATTCCGCACCAGCGCCTGTTCCAGCTGCAAGATGAAGGGCGTATCAAAGTGATTGCAGAGCCTGGCACAGCCTGGGAACACGCTGATTTTGGGCTGGCATCGCTCGATGCGGAGAAATTGAGCCTGTTCCAATCCAGGGAAGTACGCCAGGCAATTGCCCAGTGCATCGACCGGCAGGCGCTGGCCGAGAGTCTGTTTTATGGCAAGCCCGTGTCCCTCAATACATTTGTGCCCCCTACCCATCCTCTCTATAATAATGAGGCGCGTGACTATGCATACGACCCTCAGGCGGCAGCCTCGCTGTTGGAAGCCGCCGGCTGGGTGGATGCTGATGGTAACACGGGGACGCCCCGCATTGCCCAAGGCGTGCCGGGTGTACCGGATGGCACCCCCCTGGTTTTTGCCTACCAGACCCTGGGGGGAGGTGAGCGGCAGGCAGCAGCCGAATTGATCCGGGATTGGCTGGCGCAGTGCGGCATCGCGGTGAATCTGCAATACGTTGAGCGAGAGACCTTATTCGCGCCCGGCCCAGATGGCCCACTGTTTGGGCGGCGCTTCGATATGGCTCAGTTTGCTTGGCCCGCCTCCCTGCAACCGGCCTGCTTCCTCTACTCAACTGGCGAGATCCCCGGCCCCTACCCTCAATTCCCGAAAGGCTGGGGCGGCGCGAATGACACTGGTTTCAGTAACCTGGCTTTCGACCGCGCTTGCCAGCGCGCCCGCTTTTCTTTGCCAGATTCTCCTGACTACGCCATGGCCCACCGGGAGGCACAGGCTGTCTTTGCTGAAGAGTTGCCTGCTATCCCATTATATGTGCACCTGACCTGGGCGGCGATGCGGGTGGATCTGTGCGGCGTTGAACTCCAGGAACCGGTTGAAAACACCTTGTGGAACTTGGAAACGTGGGATTATGGTCCCGATGCAGTTTGTGACTGAGTTACTGACTACTGGTCTGGATAATACTCGGCGTGCCGGCAGCTTGAACAGCTACTAGTTGAGCTTGGCGGGCGAGATCTGTGGCGTTTGCCAGGATACGTAAGGCCTCTTCGGGGTTGTGGAAGCCCATACTGTTCTCCGCAGCGATAAAGTCCCAGCGTAATTGAGCCTCGCGGTGCAGGCGACGCGCCTCTCCCAATAGATCAGCGTTTACATCCGTAGCCGCTGTGGCTGCCTCGATCGCCTGGATGGCAGCCACCAGGGCATCTTCACTGGCATCCATTGTCTCACGCACCTGATCCTGGATGATAGCCACCCGCCCGGTCACATAAGTCACATCGGTGTGGCAAGCGCCACAAGCGGTATCGGCATTTTGCAGCGGGCTTTTTACATCGTGTGTCGAGAACTTGACCGCGCCATCGCGGGTGTAGGGCATGTGGCAGTCGGCACAGGCTACTCCGGCTTTATAGTGGGTGCTGTCGGCGGTGAAGAACTCGTATTCGGGGTGCTGCATCTTGATCATCGGTGCACCGGACTGCGGGTGTTCCCAATCTTTGAATTCCAGGTCTGCATAGAATTGAGCTATGTTTTCAATCTTGGAGCCGTCCTTCCAGGGGAAGACCAGGTATTTTCCCTCGCCAGCGAAGTAGTATTCCACATGGCAGTTGGCGCAAACTACGGTGCGCATCTCCTGGCGGGTGAACGTACGCCAATCCTTGCCCTGTGCTTGGAGAGCTTCTTCCAAAGCGGGATTGGTTACGATCAGGCGCATGGTATTGGGCTCATGGCAGTTGGCGCATCCGATCGGGTTGCTGATTTGCGCCCCCAAATCCTTGAAGAGCGTCTTGTCAAATTCAGCCATACCCATCTCTGCCCACAGGCGGGGGTTGTCGGAGCTCTTGCAAGAATAGCAGGTACCTGGGGTCGTCTCGTTGACGCGCAGGGTGGCGCGCACATCGGTCAGGCTGTTCAGGTGGCCGCGCTCTTCATTGTAGTCTTTGCTGAAGCCGTATCCAGCGAAAAGCGTCACCAGACGAGGATCATCCTCCAGCTTGGAAAAAGGCTCCGAACCCCCATAGGTGCTGCGAGCTTTGTTGATCTCGGTCAGCTTGAGGGTTGAATACTGGTTGGGGAAATTAACGCCCCACTTGGATGAGTCGGGCTCATACTCGTCGATCTGCGTCAGGGGGGCAACACCGCGAGTTGAGGCAGGTTGGTTCTTGATAAAAAGCAGTGTCCCTACCAGGGCAACTGCCAGGATGACGATGATGACAGATAAAATGAAAACAATGCTTGTGCGTTTCATCGTTCTATGTACTCCTCAGAATGTTGGTAAGGCAGGATCGAGATGCCGCGCTCGCCATGTGCCACGCTGCGATGGCAATCGAAGCAGTAGCGGTCAAAGGCCATAGGGCCCTCGAGCATGGTGGATACCGTCTCGGCGTGGCAGCGCACGCAGTTCTCCTGGACGATCTGGCGCGAGACTTCTCGAGAGCGGATTGCATCAGGTATGCGCCCCAGAATAAAAGCAGAGACGTGATGATAGCCGTTCTCGGCTTTGACAATGTACTTTGGGATTAAGGCGTGCGGGGTATGGCAGTCAGAACAATTAGCCCATTGCTTATGCCCGCCGTGGTACCAGCTTTCGTAGACGGCATCCATGACGTGGCAGTTGTTGCAGGTTGTTGGATTGTTGCCCAGGTATGCGGTGAAATCGGTGACATACAGCCCGACTCCGATCACGATCACAAGGGCGGTGAATCCAAGGATGAGAGCAAGTTTCATGGCCCAACCTTTGGTGTCAGGATTCATTGTTCGCGCATTTGGAGTAACGGCCTGGCGACCCAAACAGCAGGTCTGTGATATTTGTCACAATAATAGATTGTAGTATACCATACCAGTGAGACTGGTTGCGGCGCTGGTCAGACGAATATCAGCCTGTTCGTGGGTCAGCCAACCTGTTGGGGCAATCGCATTTGGGCGATTTCCCACCACTGAGGAGAGAAAATGGGATGTTTTGGTGGGGGTATGCCCCCAAACACTCTTTTTGCGGGATTGCGCATGCCCCTCAGGGCATATGCAATTGCCCTGGCCAGCCTGTTTTCCCGAGTCCAAATTTTACTTTTGGATGGTATGATTATTGCTACTCCAAGGGGTATAGGTCCATGATGGATGGAAGGAGGCGACGATGGCTAAAAAGACGGCACTGGTGCTCAGTGGTGGAGGCGCAAAAGGCGCCTTCCAGTGCGGCGCGGAGAAATATGCCCGTGAGGTGAAAGGCTATAAATGGGACATCATCGCTGGGGTTTCTGTTGGAGCGCTGAATGGCTGCATGCTGGCTATGGAGAAATACGAGCGGCTATTTGAGGTCTGGAATACGATCTCCAATGACCAGGTCTATACTGGCGGGTTCAATATTTGGTCCGGCATCAAGTTGCTCTTTGGTGCCAAATCATTCTATAGCAATGATCCGCTCCGGCGCATGCTTTCACAGGAATTGGAGCCTGATAAAATTAAGACAGACCTGCGCGTTGGGGCAGTTTCCCTGGTGAGCGGCGAGTATGTCGAGTTTCGGGCTGACTCACCCAACCTGGTGGAGGCCATCCTGGCGTCTACGGTCATGCCTATCATCTGGACGCCCGTAGATGTCTCTCCGCTTTACCAAGCCATGGTGGACGGCGGAGTGCGCAATATCAGCCCTATCGGTGACGTATTGGAAACCGAACCGGATGAGGTTGTAATCATCAATTGCAGCCCGGAAGCAACGGATATGCTCCCGGATCCACCGGCTAATATTGGCAAGATTGGCTTGCGCACGCTGGATATCCTGCTCAACGAGCTGTTCCGCAGTGATATGAGCGAGTTCGTACGCATCAACCACCTGGTCAAAGAGGCTGAGGCGGAAGGCGTCACCCTGCACCACCCCAGGACAGGCAGGCCTCTGAAATATTATGATTGCAAGATCATCGAACCTTTGCAGTCCCTCGGGGATACACTGGATTTTTCTCAGGACTCGGTACAGCGCTCGCTGAAGACAGGTGTGGAGCGCGCCCGGCAAGTATTAGAAGGTGTCAAGAGATTCGATCATTGATGGTTTTATTCGGTATCATCTCCTTCCTATGGAGGGAGCATAGTGGCTAGGGGAGAAAGGCAAAGCCCACATCCAGAGCGCTCGGACGCCGAAGCGAGGCAGGATATTTCACAAGACAAACTGGATTTCAAGAAGATCCTGCCTGTATTTGTGATCGTGCTGATCGACCTGCTTGGGTTGACCATCATCATCCCGCTGATGCCCCTTTATGCGGCGTCTTTCGGAGGGGATGCGCTGATGATCGGCATTCTTGGCGGGACGTACCCGGCAATGCAGTTTGTGGGCGCTCCGCTCCTAGGGCGTTTATCCGATCGCTACGGTCGCAAGCCGGTGTTGCTCATCAGCCAGATGGGCACCTTCATTGGCTTCATCGTCCTGGGCTTTGCCAATGCTCTCTGGTTGCTCTTCCTGGCGCGGTTCATCGACGGTCTATCAGGCGCCAATATCTCCACTGCCCAGGCGGTAATTTCCGATAGCACCACAGATAAGAACCGCACCCAAGGGTTGGGGTTAGTTGGAGCGGCTTTTGGGCTGGGATTCGTGATCGGCCCGATCATCGCTTTTCTCTCCCTGGCAGTGAGCGGTAATGATTACCGCGTCCCGGCGTTTGTGGCTGCCGCTTTTTCGGCGATCTCTATCCTGCTGACCTGGTTTTTACTGGAGGAGACGCTCCCGGCGGAGCGACGCGGCGCTGCTGCTGGGAAGGCCTCCGTCTCGATCGGGGGGATGCTGGTGGCCCTGCGTCGCTCCGATGTGGGCTTGCTGCTCGGGCTCATGTTTGCCCAGCAG
>DATCYX010000116.1:0-6706 GCA_036526235.1 Anaerolineales bacterium
AATGGCAGTGAGCAGACTCGCGTGACATGGAATGAGTACGACGACAATTTCCCGGTCTGGTCTCCGACTGAAAATATTCTGCTCTATACGGCGGTCATTAATGGTGTCCAGGAGATTTATACAATGGATCTCGACACGGGAGATGAGTGGGAATTGAGCGGTGATACCAGCGGTGAAGATCACCCGCGCTGGTCACCGGACGGGCATTACATTGTCTACGATGCTAAAAACGGCCCGGGATCAAACGGAGGGGTAGATTCTGAGATTTACCTTTTCGATTATTGGTCTGACCAAGCCATCCCGATAAGGCTAACCGATAATGATGTGGATGACGACGCGCCTGCGGTAAAATAAGCTTCAGTTATGTACACTGTTGCTGTCAAGCGCGACTTTATCGCCCAGCATTACCTGATTGGCGGGGATTGGGGGGCGGAAAATCAGCTTCACTCCCATCACTACCAGGCAGAAGTGCAATTGGAAGGCTCTGAGCTGGATCAGCATGGCTACCTGGTGGACATCGTGGATATCGAGAATGCTTTGGATACCCTGGTCGCCCGCTACCGCGACCGGGCGCTCAACGATTTGCCGGAATTCGCTGGTCTTAACCCCAGCATCGAGCATTTCTCTCGCATCTTGTGCCAGGCGTTGGTCGCCCACATCCAGTCTGCCAATTTGCGCGCCGTCACGGTTAAGCTATGGGAGAACGAGATAGCCTGGGCATCCTATCGGGCGGAAGATCTCAATAGTAGGGGCTGAAGTGCCCTTCGATATTCAACCTGCCAGTACTTCACCGTTTAACCACCTATGAAGCTGGGCCTGGTCATCTACGGCAGCCTGGATTCCCTGTCTGGCGGTTACCTGTATGATCGCAAGCTGGTCAATAACCTGACCCGCCTGGGCGATACGGTAGACGTTATCTCCTTGCCCCCTGGGCAGCCCACAAGGGCGGGCTGGCTTAACTACGTCCGCCACCTGGGGGATAACCTGTCTCAGGGATTATCCCGCCGCCTTGAGCGCCTGGAGGTCGATATCCTGCTGCAGGATGAGCTCAACCACCCATCACTGGCGTGGATTAACCGGCGGCTGCGCGGTCGCGTGGCATACCCCGTGGTTTCCATCGTGCACCACTTGCGCAGCGATGAGCTCCGACCTGCCTGGCAGAACCGTTTCTACGCCTGGGTTGAGCGCATCTATTTGAAGAGCGTGGATGGCTTCATTTACAACAGCCGGACGACCCAGGGCAGGGTGGAAAGGTTGGCTGGTAAAGGGCTGCCGTCGGTGGTCGCTTACCCGGCGGCCAATCATCTGAATCCTCAGATCGAGCAAGTTGAGATCATCCAGCGTGCTCGCCAGGCAGGCCCTCTATCCCTGTTCTTTGTAGGCAACTTGATCCCGCGCAAAGGCTTGCATACCGTGCTCGAGGCCCTCTCCCGGCTGCCAAAAGGGGAGTTCATCCTCGAGGTTGCCGGCAGCCTGACCAGCGATCCCGTCTATGTGGATGCCATCCGACAGCAGATTGAGAAGCTAAACCTGAGTTTAGCCGTCCACCTGCACGGCGCGCTGGGAGACTCGCAATTGGTGGACAATTACCGCCGCGCCCAGGTATTGGTGCTACCCTCCTCCTACGAGGGCTTTGGTATCGCCTATTTGGAGGGTATGGGCTTTGGTCTGCCCTGTATCGGCACAACGGCCGGCGCGGCTGGGGAAGTCATCGAAGAAGGCCAGACCGGTCTCCTGATACCGCCTGGAGACTCTGTATCGCTGGCCAATCACCTGCGGAGACTGGCAGATGATCGCACACTACTCGAGACCATGTCCCTGGCTGCTCGCCGGCGCTATCTATCCCATCCTACCTGGGAGCAAACAGCAGAAAAAACCAGGAGTTTTTTACAAACGTTTATCTAATCTGGAACATTCAAATGGAATACTCTTTTCCAAGGTACTTGCTGTCCAAACAGAGCGTGGATGACCGCGCCCTCAACCCTCGCGTCTACGCCGCTTTGCATTCTAGTCTGCCGTATCAAAGCCCGCTGCGTATTACCGAAGTGGGAGCGGGGATCGGCACTATGTTCACCCGCCTGATCCATTGGGGTCTGCTCGATAAGGCTGACTATACCGTTGTCGATGAGACCCCTGAGAATATCGACTACGCCAGAGAATGGCTGCCGCGACAGGCGCGGGAGGCGGGATTCGAAGTTGAAGAATCGGGTAATTCGTTGCGCCTGTACGATGCCAGCCGGGATATCCGCGTGCACTTACTTGCCTCCGATGTCTTCGAATTCGCCCAAACCCAGCCCCCTCGGGCGCATTTGCTCATCGCCAACGCCTTTCTTGACCTGCTGCCCCTGCCCGAGAGCCTGACGAGCCTGTTGTCATTGGTCGAGCCAAAGGGCCTTGCCTGGTTGACGATCAATTTCGACGGAGTGACCATATTTGAACCGCAGATTGACCCTGCTCTCGACGCCCAGATTGAAAACCTCTACCACCGCAGCATGGATGAGCGTCTCACAGGAGGGCAATCATCGGGAGACAGCCGCACCGGTCGCCACTTGTTCGCATACCTGCGCCAGCCTGGTCTAGGCGCTGAGATCATCGAGGCGGGCTCGTCAGATTGGGTTGTATACCCCCATCAAGGTCACTACCCGGCGGACGAAGCTTACTTTTTACACTTCATCTTGTATTTCTTCGAGCGCACCCTCAGCGGAAACCCTGACCTCGATCCGGCGCGTTTCGCGGATTGGCTGGCGGCACGCCGCGCTCAAATCGAGAAGGGCGAGCTTATTTACATTGCCCATCAAATGGATTTTCTGGTCCGGGTCCATGGGTAAAGGGGATATTGGCTTGAAATCAGTGTTCTCTCAGATGATTTCTGCTGATAATGCAGATGGCTTGCCTGCTTTGCCTGGTAGCTATGCCCTGAGGCTGCGATTGGCAAAAGATTCGATTCTACAAGTGGGTCGTCTGGGACAATTCCGTTTTTCGAGAGGGGATTATGTCTACCTGGGTAGCGCGCTCGGGCCGGGTGGCTTGCGAGCCCGTTTGGGTCGCTACCTGCGTGGCGATGGGCGGTTGCGCTGGCATATCGATACCTTGCGCACAGCTGCCCAGGTATTTGGATTTCACTATATCATTAGCCCATTATCCTTGGAATGCCGCTGGAACCAGGCTCTGGCCGCAATGCCAGGATCCAGTACACCGGTCCCTGGATTTGGAGCCAGCGACTGCCGTTCAATTTGCCCTGCCCATCTGATCTTCTTCTCAGAGGGCGAAATTCCGGCGGTTTTTCCCTATCCAGCTTGATTAAATAAGCGAAGGGGTGGTACGAGAGGAGATGATTACCGCTTTTGGTTCCCGGAAGGGAGAGATAAAAAGCAGGGATCGTGTGGTTAGTTTTCGCCCACACGATCCCTTTTGTATAAAATATTCTCCGAAAGTGCGGAGAGAAGGCTATGGTTACTGCCCGTCTTCGCTGAGCGCCTGCTCGATGGTTTGCTCGAAGACCTCGTATTGTTGGGCGCCAATCACTGCCCGCCCGTTGATGACGAAGGCCGGCGTGCTGCTGACCCCCATCGATTGGGCGGTGCGCGTCTGTTCCTGGACGATTTGGGTGTATTTCCCTGAGTCCAGACATTCGTTGAAAGCCTCGGTATCCAGCCCCAAATCGGCAGCAAACTGCTTGAGGTTCTCCACGGCATATGCTCCCCGGTTCTCGCCACTCTGCCGTTCAAAGAGCATGTCATGATATTCCCAGAAGGCGTCCTGATCGGCGGCGCACTCACTGGCCTCGGCTGCGTCGAAGGATTCTTGGCCCAAAAAGGCGAAGTGCCAATAACCGAAGCGGACCTTCCCGTTTTCTACATAATTTTGTTCAACCTGGCGACCCGCGCCAGCGGCATATCTGCCACAGAACGGTCACTGGAAATCGCTAAACTCGATCAGTGTCACCGTCGCGTCCGGGCTGCCTTTGTAATGCCGCACCTGACCCGTCAGGAAGTCCATCATTTGCTTGCGGGTTTCCGCATCCGGGCCGCTTGGGGTGGGCTGGCTGGCTACGGATGATCCACCCACCTCACCCTCGACTTTAGCTGAGGGCAGGTACTGCTCAAGATAATCTCGGCCGAAATAGCCTCCCAGCAGGCCGATGACCAGCATCAGCACAGCCAATACAGGTGTAGCCCAAGAATAGACATTGATGACCAGCGCTGGGCGGCGGGGCTCTTCTATTTCTTCCTCTTCTACTTCCTCCTCTGTTTCTTGCTCCAAAAAGGGCTCTTCTTCGGGATAATCGCTTTCGTTATTTACGTCTGTCGGCATATTGACTCCTTTAATGGTTCGAATTGTACTATATAATACGTTTTACGAGCGTGTTCCTGACCAGTGAAAGGAAACCAACATGAATATCACCAGTGTGAAGATCGAAAAACCCGAGGAGATCAACTTCATCCTTGGTCAGTCGCACTTCATCAAAACAGTGGAGGATGCGCACGAGGCGCTGGTTGCGGCTGTCCCCGGGATAAAGTTTGGGCTGGCATTTTGCGAGGCTTCGGGTAAGTGCCTGGTGCGCTGGAGCGGTACCGACCAGGCGATGATCGAACTGGCAAAGGAGAACGCCCTGCGCATTGGCGCCGGGCATAGCTTCATCGTTTTCCTGGGTGAAGGGTTTTACCCGATCAACGTGCTGAATATTGTCAAGATGATACCCGAGGTCTGCCGCATCTTCTGCGCTACGGCTAACCCCACCGAGGTGCTCATCGCTGAAACGGACCAGGGGCGGGGCATTCTGGGTGTGGTGGACGGCGCCATACCTAACGGTGTCGAGGGTGACGAGGATATCGCCTGGCGCAAGGACTTCTTACGCATGATTGGTTATAAGTTGTAGAGGGATACCTTGCGCCTTTCTCCTGCTCAGCTCGATCTCATCCAAAGCCCTTTGGATGCCAAAATCTTCTTGCACGGGCCGGCGGGCTGTGGCAAAACCACCGCTGCGGTGGAGCGCCTGCTCTACTTGATGGAGCAGGGCGTCCCGGGCGGGTCAATCCTGCTCCTGCTCCCACAGCGCACCCTGGCTCAGCCTTATAGTGAGGCCCTGCGCACCCCCGGTGTCGTGGCGGGCAGCATGGTCATGCCGCAGACATTAGGCGGGCTGGCGCAGCGCAGCGTGGATCTCTTTTGGCCATTGGTGGCTGAAGAGGCCGGCTTCGCCCGGCCTGACCGGCCACCTACATTTTTAACCCTGGAGACGGCGCAATATTATATGGCGCACCTGGTCCGTCCGCTGCGAGAAGAGGGGGGCTATTTTGACTCGGTCTCTATCGACCCAAACCGTTTGTACAGCCAGATTTTGGACAACCTCAACAAAGCGGCTGTGGTGGGCTTCCCGCTCACTGAGATCGGGGAGCGCCTCAAAGCTTCCTGGGTCGGCGAGCCAGGGCAGGTGCGGATCTATGACGACGCGCAGGCCTGTGCGCTCCATTTTCGCCAGTATTGCCTGGCTCACAACCTGCTGGATTTCTCCCTGCAGTTGGAGATCTTTTTGCAGCGCTTGTGGCCCCTGCCTGTATGCCGCCAGCTTTTAATGGATACCTACCAGCACCTGATCTTCGACAACGTGGAAGAGGATACACCGGTCACACATGACCTGGTCGGCGAGTGGCTGCCGCATTTCACTTCGGCTTTGCTGGTCTGCGATCAGGACGCAGGCTACCGCCGTTTCTTGGGCGCCGACCCGCAGAGCGCTTCTGCGCTCAGTGATCTGTGCCAGCCTGTGCTGTTCGCTGAATCCTATGTCTCGCCACCGGAGCTACAGGCCTTCGGAGAGAGCGTGTCACACTGGTTGGCTCCCGCAGAGCCTGGGACGAGAAAGGCCATAGTAAATAGCAGTGCAGAGTCAGAAGTCGACACGGTGCTGTTCGCTGAGTACAGGCGCTTTTATCCCGAGATGCTGGACTTGGTCTCTGACCAGATCGCTGCCCTGGTAAATGGGGAAGGCGTTCCCCCCAGCGAGATTGTCGTGCTGGCCCCATTCCTTTCAGATGCTTTGCGGTTTTCACTGGTAAACCGGTTACAAGCGCGTGGCATACCGGTGCGCTCCCACCGCCCTTCGCGCTCGCTGCGTGACGAACCGGCGACCCACTGCTTGCTCACCCTGGCGGCTCTGGCCCATCCCGCCTGGGACTTCCTGCCCTCCAAGTTCGACATTACGTATGCACTGGTGCAAGCTATCCAGGGCATGGACCTGGTGCGCGCCCGCCTGTTGAGCGAGATCGTCTACCGCGCCCGCGCCGGTGCGCCTGTCCTCTCCCCCTTTGACCGTATCAAGGCCGATGTCCAGGAGCGCATCACTTACTTGCTGGGAAAACGCTACGAAGATTTGCGGCTGTGGCTGGCGGAGTACGCCCAAAGCCCCGAGGCTGAGCTGGATCACTTTCTCAGCCGCTTGTTTGGCGAGTTGCTCTCGCAGCCCGGCTTCGGCTTCCACGTGAATTACGCCGCCGGGGAGGTCACCGCCAACCTGATCGAGTCGGTGCAGAAGTTCCGCTGGGCGGTGGGAGATGCTCTGGCAGATGAGGGCATCCCCTTAGGGAAGGAATACCTGATGATGGTGCAGGATGGGGTCATCGCAGCCCAATATATCCGTAGCTGGCAGATACTGCCAGGCGATGCCGTGATGGTAGCCCCAGCCTATACCTTCCTGATGAGCAACCGC